>JALVXV010000087.1 GCA_027038235.1 Campylobacterales bacterium
TAACAAGGGTATGCTCAAAGGAGCAAAGAAATTAGCAAAACAACAGGGTAGAAGAAAACAGGGTTCAAGGTTCAACTTTTAACTTTTATTGCATTATAACATATCAATAAAAACAAAAAGAGTATAATTATACTAAAACAATCAGGGGATTAAAATAGACTTTTATCGAAAAGTCAAAAGCTGAACTTTGACCCCTAGAACCCTTAAAAATATAATTGAAGGTAGATTTAATGGATAAAATATTAGAGTGTATAGATGGGTATTTGAAGGATTTGGAAAATGATATATTAAGTATAGTAAGCGACCAATCCATCCCACTAACTAAGAAAAATCAACTAATGGAGCCTATTGTGGATCAAAAAAAAGTTTTAACTTATACAAAAGAGGCACTTTTAAAGATAAAAGATAAAAAATATGAAGCCAAATGTGGTATGAGTGAGCTTTCTTAGTTGAAATTATGCTATAATTATCTCTTATTTTAGCAATCAAGAGGAAACCAAGGATGAAATTGACCGAAAAAGAGATGCTTTTAGCAATGTTTGAAATGCAACAAAACTTAAATGATGAAACAAATGGAAAAAATTGGGAGAGTGGATATAATAAACATGGAAAGATAATAAGTTGGAAAAGATGTATCTATATGGAGTGTGCGGAACTCATTGATAGCTTTGCATGGAAACATTGGAAAAACATAAATGCAGATCCAAATTGGCAAAATATCCACATAGAAGTGATAGATATCTGGCATTTTGTTATGAGTTTGGCACTTGAGCAGTATCACAACCAAAAACTTGGTGGTATAGAAGAGATAGCCGATTTTATCATGGATAATAAAAGCTTTAAAATGTTTTGTAAGGAGCCGATTGATGTAAAAAATGCCGAACAAATGGAGATCATCAATCAGATAGAAAGAATCATACACATAACTTCAGGAACTTATAGCGATACATTTGAGAAAATCATAAGCGAATATTTTACAGTCGCCCACAATTGCGGATTAAACCTCAACTCTTTATACAAAGTCTACATAGGTAAAAATGTACTAAATAGCTTTAGACAAGATAATGGATATAAAGAGGGAACTTACAAAAAAATCTGGGGAGAAGTTGAAGATAATGTAGTTTTAAATAAAATAATGCAAAACCACACCTCTATAACTCCAAAAGAGTTATACAATCTATTGAGTAAAGAGTATAAAAAAGTATCATGAATTTGCTAATAAAAAGTATAAAAGATTTTTTAACCTTTAGAATTTTACTTCTTTCGACTTTGCCATTTTTGATCTCATTTTTGATCTTTGGTTCACTTTTTTTGTATGGTGGGAGTGAGTTTATAGACTTTTTGAAAGCTTCAAATGAGGGCAACTTTGCAAATATTGACCCACAAATTCACCCTATTGTCAATTATATACTTACTTTAGCATTTGTCAAGTGGATATTTGTTACATTTTTTTACCTTTTTGGCACCTTTTTGATACTTCTTTTATCTATTATTATCGGTGTTGTGGTAGTAGGCTTTTTTACACCATATATAGTCAAAATCATTCATCAAAAGTATTATCAAAACTTCCAAAGGGATGAGATAAATTTTAAAAAAGTTTTATGGATCTATATCAAAATCTTTTTTGTTTTTATATTTTTATCTATTGTAGCCATCCCCCTTTTAATAGTACCGGGAGTAAATCTTTTTATCTTTAATATCCCATTTTACTACCTTTTTCACAATCTTTTAGTCGTAGATGTAGGCTCAAATATAGAAAATATCCAAAGATTTAAACTCATAACTCAAAAATATAAAAAAGAGTTTATTAGTGCTACATTTTTATCTTATCTATTATCGCTTATCCCTATAATAGGCCTCTTTTTGCAGCCACTTTTTGTGATATTTCTAACTCATCTATTTTTTGAAAAATCAAAAGAACCTCTACATTTATGAAATTTTTAATTGCTAATAATCAACTTAACAATAGTTGCGGCTACTACAATCAAAAAGATATATCTTACAAAGACAACCTCTCTTTTTGCTACCATAGTTGATCCACTATAAGCTCCTATAATTTGACCTATTCCCATGACTATACCCACTTTAAATAATACCACTCCTGATATGGCAAATACAGCCAAAGATACGATATTGCTAGTAAAATTAAATATCTTTGTTTGTGCAGTTGCAGCTTTTAGATCAAGTCCTAAAAGCAAAACCAAAGCTATAGTCCAAAATGAACCAGTCCCGGGTCCGAAAAATCCATCATAAAAACCAATAGCTATACCAAAGATAGCATAAAAAAGAAACGGTTTCATTCTTCTTGCTTTGGCTTTAAGTCCCAAGTTTTTATTTAATAAAGTAAAAACAAAAAGTACTATCAACATTATGATGATAAAATTTGTTAAAAAACTAGCTGAGAAAAATTTTACTATATAGGCACCAAGTGTAGCTCCTACAAAGGTAAAAAAGACTCCCTCAAGCACTTTTTTAGGCTCATAAAGTCCTCTTTTAGCATAATTTACAGTCGCAGTAAAGCTACCAAAGCTACTTTGAAGTTTATTGGTTCCTAGTGCAAAGTGTGGCGGGATGCCACTTGCTAAAAGTGCCGGTAGGGTGATAATGCCTCCACCTCCAGCAATGGAGTCCACAAACCCCGCTCCAAAACCAGCTAAAAAGAGTAAAAAAAGGGTTAAAGTATCAAATTCCATAAACTATCTCTCTATTTTTTGATAGTTTAACACAATAAAGTTTAAAAGTCTTGTAAAATGTTGCTCTATAAAAGTGAGTATCCCATCTTAAAAGCAAGTAGATAGAGTAAGATAGCTATAATTTTTTTGATATGTTTAGCATCTAATTTAAAGTGCATTATAGCATTTCCTATATAGCCTCCAAGGATTGCAGCTACTGCGGTTACCGCAAGTAAAACCCAATCAATCTTTACAAAAGAGGTATAAGATAAAAATGCACTAAATGTTGAAAAAGGTATCATAAAACTAACCGCTACTGCCATCTTTTTGGCATCATATCCCAAGAGTATCATCAAAGGCATCACTAGTGCTCCTCCTCCGATACCAAGAAGTCCGGAGATATATCCGACAACCGCACCTATAACATAAAGTATCCACTTTTTTTCATAGTTAAATTTTGCCTCTTTTTTAATAAAGAGCATCATAGTCGCACTAAAGATAAGAAATGCTAAAAATCCCCACTTTACCGCATGGACATTGATATACTTTGAACTGTATGCTCCAAGAGGAGAAACAAGCATAGAGCTTATCACAAGCGGAAAAGCAAATCTAGCATCTAGTACTCCTCTTTTTAAGTTCATTATACTTGCGGTTACGGTAGTAGAGGTATTGATAAAAAGAGCTATAGCTTTAGCTAAATTAAACCCAAGTCCCAAAAAGTCAAATATAGGAACAAGTGCCACCGCACTTCCCACTCCCCCCATAGCAAAAAATGAGGAGACAAAGAGTGTTAT
>JALVXV010000088.1:0-222 GCA_027038235.1 Campylobacterales bacterium
GCTTAAGTGGTGCACTATTTAACTATCACTTTGCACTCTATATTGTCAAAAAATTTTTAAAAGGCAAAAGAGTACTTAGAAAGATAAGTAGATTTTTTAAAGAGCATGGCAAAATTTCAGTCTTTTTGGCACCACTTACTCCCGGAATGGGACAGTATATATCTATACCAGCAGGTTTATCAGGCTTAAAACTAAAATATTTCATACCTTTAACCTTTTTAG
>JALVXV010000088.1:232-3456 GCA_027038235.1 Campylobacterales bacterium
CTCTTATTTATAGTCATTTTAATTTCAACAATTTACATTCGCAAAAAAACCTCCTCTATTTCTCAATAAATTCAACTATTTTATAACTTTATTTAAATTTTTATGCTATTATTATAAAATATTTTTACAAAATAACACAGTTTTAAAATTGAGGTGTTTAATGATAGATATCTTTTATCCCAAATTTTGCAATAGAGTTTGTTGCAGTAGTGCTTATGCTTGAAGATTAGAGGCTTTTAAAAAAGTTGAAGGCTTATCTACATGGTGTTAAGTCGAAACTTTTTTAAAAGGCTATAAGTTCAATGATATGTGCTAATGCAGTGAAGTCTATTGCAAAATTTGGGTTTATAGATTGAACAATTGGCAACTTAATAACACTAAGGATACAAATGCATATAGATAAACTTTTGATAGATTTTATTATTACTATTGTTTTTAGTTTTTTGATAGGGCTTGAGGTTAAGACTTATAAGCTACATTTTCATGAAAACTCATCTAGTTACTTTTTTGGAAGTGCTAGGACATTTACATTTGTTGGGATGTTGGGATTTTTGTTTTACCATATTGATTTACTTGCTTATTTGATGGTCTTAGCCTCCTTGAGCATCTTATATACCCTCTTTTATTATCAAAGACTTTTAAGTAAAAAGCAAAGCATAATACTCTATCTTGTTTTATTGATAGTTTATAGCTTTGGACCTATTAGTATAAACAATCCTATATGGATGACCTCTTTGATCTTTGTTTTGGTTATTTTTATCTTAAATGCAAAAGTTGGTATCCAAAATTTTAGTAGCTATGTCAATAAAAAGGAGTTTGAAACATTTGGTAAGATGGTACTACTTTCAGCAGTGATACTTCCACTTGTACCAAACAAAGAGGTGATACCCTATATTCCTATATCACCATTTAAGATATGGCTTGTAGTGGTGGTTGTTTCAGCTATAAGCTATGGTGGATATATAGCTCAAAAGTACTTTTTTCCATCAAAAGGTTACTTTTTAACCGGAGTAATAGGCGGAGTTTACTCCTCCACAGCTACTACAGTTGTTCTTGCAAGAAAGGCAAAACAGCTTAGTTATAATCCTGTCATAAATGGAGCGATCATCGTCTCTACTGCCATAATGTATCTAAGACTTATAGTGGTTGCCATTATTTTTAATGCAGAGGTAGCAAAATCTATCGCCACACCCTTTTTGATATTTAGTACTCTTGGAATAGCTATATCTCTTTTCTTTTTATTTTCTAAGAAAAAGAGAGATATTACACATGAGTTTGCAGATGAAAATCCTTTAGAGCTTAGAACTGCTTTTATATTTGCTTTGCTTTTTATAGGCATGATGGCACTTACAAAATATATTACGACAGAATTTGGCTCTATTGGACTTCAAATATTCTCATTTATTGCTGGATTTACAGATATAGATCCATTTATACTATCTATCTTAGCAGGAAAGTATAATATCACCAACCATGAAGTATTTAATGCTATACTCATAGCAGCAGGAAGTAACAATCTTTTAAAGGCTACCTATGCTCTATGGTTTGGAGGATGGAAAAATACCCATTTTGCTGCTTTGTGGGTATCGCTTTTGGGGGTAGGGACAATTATTTGGAGCTTTTTAAGCTAAATTGGAGAAGATACAATGCAAAAAAGTGAACAAAAACTACCTTGGGAGCATCCAAAATCACAAGATGAAGATCCAAAAGCTATAGAGCTTGTAAAAAAGATAATAAACAATCCAAGCTATAAACTTGCCCAGGAGGATAGGGATTTTATATATGGCAATGATACTAGGGGCATAAGGCTTGAACTTGATTATTTAAAAGCTGAATTAAAGATGAGAGAGTATGGCATAGAGCATACTATAGTTGTCTTTGGAAGTGCCAGGATAGTGGAGAGAAAAACTGCTCTAAAAAGAGTTTCAGATATTCAAAAAATGGTAGAAAAAGAGCCTGAAGATAGAGAACTTTTAAGAGAATTGCAAGTAGCTAAAAGGATGGTACAAAAGAGTATCTACTATGATGATGCAAGAAGATTTGGTCAACTTGTAGGCAGAAGTGGAAAGGGAGTTGAGGATTGTAAAATCACTTTAGCAACAGGTGGCGGACCTGGTATCATGGAAGCAGCCAACAGAGGAGCTTATGATGTGGGAGCTAAAACCATAGGTCTAAATATAAAACTTCCTCATGAACAGTATCCAAATCCTTATATTACACCTGATTTATGTTTTCAATTTTACTACTTTGCCATCAGAAAGTTACATCTTTTGCAAAAGGCAAAAGCTCTAGTGGTTTATCCGGGTGGTTTTGGTACATTGGATGAGCTTTTTGAGACTCTAACTCTTATTCAGACAAGAAAGAGTGAAAATATTCCTGTTGTTTTAGTGGGTAAAAATTATTGGCAAAAAGCTATAAACTTTGACTTTTTAAAAGATGAGGGGGTGATAACTCCAAGCGATACAGATATATTCAAATTTGCAGACAATGCAAATGAGGCTTGGGAGTATATACTTTTGTGGCACAAAGAGAGAGGTGATCCACTTTTTTAGTAGCAATAGATGATGTAAAAGGATAAAATATGAAAACAGAGCAAAAAGTACTTTTTATTGATGCAGCTACATCATTTTATAGAGTAAATCGTTATGAATTGGGCAAATTTTTTGGTCCTGTTGATTTAGGACTTGAGTTATCGGCTAAATATAATAGTTTAAATATTGGTACAGGAGTTTTAGCTGGGTCTATATTTCCTGGATCTAACAGATTGATATTTACAGGTTTTTCACCTGCTTGGGGAGGATTTTATATCTCCTCTATGGGTGGGGCTGGATTGGTATTTAATAACCTTGGTATCAATATGCTCTCAATCGTAGGAAAAGCTCCTACTCCATCACTAATCTATCTAAATAGAAAAGATGGCAGAGAGATAGAGGTAGAGATTCACCCTATAAATATAGATAAAATTTGGAGTAACAAAAGAGGGGGTGTTTACTCTTTGATGGAGTATGCTATGGAGAATTTTGGAGATAGATATACTACAGATCCTAGGGTTTTAGCAACAGCACAGGCATCTAAATCTACAGATTTTGGATCTATCTGTTCTGCTCCTATAAAAAAGGGTCAAGTTACCTTTGTAGATACTTGGGCAGGACGAGGTGGATTTGGCAGCAAAATGCTACAAGAGCATGGAATCGCTGGTATCATTTATGGGGGAACCTTTATAG
>JALVXV010000089.1 GCA_027038235.1 Campylobacterales bacterium
CAAAGCTCTCTTTTTGATTTGTCTTGTGCTGCAAATAATCAGAAATATTAACGAGTGAGAAGATCACTAAAAATATACAAAACCCTGGAAAAAAACTAACCCACCAAGCAATATCTATCACCTCTTTACCCTCATTTAGTATAGTTCCCCAGCTCATTTGAGGAGGAGTGATACCAATACCCAAAAAACTAAGTCCACTTTCAGCAAGTATTGCCCCTCCTACTCCAAAAGTAAAACTGATAAAAAATATAGGAGCTAATAAGGGAGCAAAGTATTTAAAAATTATTTTTGCATTGCTAACTTTTGCAAGTTTTAGTATCTTTATATATGGTTTTGATGCTATTTTAAAACTCTCACTTCTTATCATTCTAGCCATAGACATCCAGCCTGTGATAGATATGACAAAGATAAGAACCAAAATAGAGGCATTTATGTAGCTTACAAGTGCTAAGAGTAGGAAAAATGTAGGAAAAGTTAAAAAAAGATCTATCACAACAACAAGAATTTTATCTACACTCTTTTGAAAAAAACCTGCACTTATCCCTGCTATTAAACCAACTAGGCTAGTTATCAAAGAACTTGCTAAGCCTATATTGAGCGATACTTTTCCACCCTCAATTACTCTTGCTAGTATGTCTCGTCCAAGTCTATCTGTCCCAAATGGATGAGAAAAACTTGGTGGCAAGAGGATAGAGTTTTTATCTATTAGGTATGGCGATACATCATATATATAGCCACCAAAATATGTAACAATTATTAGCAATGTCAGTAAAAAAATAGTAACATAGGGTATCTTTACCATGTTGTTTTGTTACCTATTGCTACTCTTTTATCGATAAAAGTGATTGTAGCATTCTATCTATAGTGGTTATAATTTTAGCATTTGCACTATAGGCTGTTTGATATTTTAAGAGGTTTGCTAACTCCTCATCTATATTTACTCCGCTAATAGATTCTTGTTCCTGTTTTACTGCATTAAAGATTGCCTCAGATGTATCTAAATCTCTTCCTTTATTTTCTGTATCAGTAGCAATCTTTCCAGTAAAATTTCTATAAAATCCATCTGGAGTATCCTTTATAGTCAATCCATTCCTATATTTAAACTCTATATCATGATATTGGACTTGTAGCATTTGATTTGCCATTTGATCATCACCGCTGACAGGGTTTTTATATGCATTTATCTTGGTTGGGTCATCAATAAACTCTCTTTTTAATGAGATATTTTTAGCACTATCGCCAACAAAAAACCCATTTACACCAGTTGCTCCTGCAAAATTTGTCCCATTATCTTCAATGCTAATTTTATAGCTATGTGTTCCCTTTGGCTGAATTGATAGCATATGCCCATTTGTAGAGTAAAATGCCTGAAAATAGTCATCAAAGTCATTTGTAGAGTTGTTATCGCCATTATCATCACTATTGCCATTTAACTGTCCAACAATACTAGTAGTGCTACCATCATCCATTGTTGTATTGTCGTTAATATTTATAGTTTTTCTACCGACCTCATTGCCATCACCATCATATAGCACTACATCAAAACTACCAATTTTTATATTGTAGTCACTTCTTGTCAATGAAGCATTTGGATCTAGGTTTAATTGGGGAGATTGCATATTGCTTACTGCACTTTGTGCATAGACAGAATTGGTCGCCTCAATCAATCCTTTTGAAAAAGCATCAAGCGAATCAACATAGCCTTGTATAGTTCCATCTACTGGATATGAAGTTTTTTCATCTATCTCTCTACCTCTTAGATCCAAAATTGCACCTATTCTACCACCATGAATCTTTCTACCTATATCAATTCTGCTACCATCTTGGCTCTGATGATAGACAGTATAGTATGAACTTTTATTGCCTTTATTGTCAAGAACGATAGGGTGAAAAGTTGAACCATCAACAAATGATTCACCAGAGATATTTAAATAATACTTTTTGCCAGTATCTGTTAAGTCTCTATCGATGCTTATATCGCTCTGTGTATCGCCTTTAAAAACAGAAAAGTCTAGCAATTTTGCTAAAGATAACTCAAGCTTATCTCGCTCATCTCTTAAATCATTTGCATGATTATTTTTCACAGATTCTACACTTCCAATTTTTGCATTTATATCAGCAATTTTTTTACCAATTGAGTTTACCTCATCTATGCTAGTTTTTAACTGCTTATTTAGTATATCTTGCACATCTCTTACTCTTTTTCTTGTATCTTTTATATTATCTAAAAATGTCATACTATTTTGTGCTAAATCTGTTTTTACTGCTGAATTTGTTGGATTTGATGCTAGAAGATTCCACTTATCAAAATAGTTTTTCATATCATTTTGTAGCCCTACTCCTTCACTATCAGGAAAAACTCTAGCCACTTGCTCTAAAGTCTGTCTTGAAAAGGTATCATACTCTAAAGTTGAAGAGCTATCTCTTAGCCTTCCAAATACAAATTCATTGTGTATTCTTGTAACTGATACAAATTTGACACCCCTGCCTAAATCACCAGGGATTGTGTGTAGTGGCTCTTGGGCTCTTGTTACAACTCTTTGTCTTGTATAGCCTTCGGTATTTGCATTTGCTATATTTTGACTAACTGTTCCCATCTCAAGCTGAGAAGCATTAAGTCCACTATAACCGCTATCTAAAGTACTAAAAAGACCCATTATGCACTTACCTTTAGTAGAGTTAAACTCTTTGGATTTGTTTTTTTATAATTCTCTATCTCAGGAGAGAATATCTTATCAAATAGTGATGTATAAAACTCATTGACAGCTATTACAAGTCTTGCATATCTTTTGTTGAGTTTATGTAGCTCTTGTAGTTTTGATTTGAGCAATTCAAGACTCTCTTTTTCATCGCTACCTAAAAGCTCTGAAAGCTCTTTATCTTTATTGTTATTCATAAGCTTTACTAGTTCATTATCTAGCAATGACTTTTGACTCTCAAAGATAGATATAACTTCATCTTTTATCTTTGTCCTTTTATATATCGCATCATTATTTGCCTGTTTGATATCTTTTATATCATCTAAAGTCAAAGCTATTAGCTTTTCTATATTTTCAATAGAACTTTTTAGGTAGTGATTTATCATTTTATCTCCCATGTTGATTGGGCAAGATAGAGAGTTAAAGTATAGTGTCAGCTATCTTATTTGCTGTCTTTTCTAAGTCTATTTTGTAAGTACCTGCTTCTATACTCTTTTTGATAGCCTCAACTCTACTCTCTTCCTTACCCTTAATATTTTTATTTTGCACATCATGCTTGTCGCTACTATTTGAAACTTTATAGCTATTTGCTAATGTGTTTGCAACATTTACTTTTGAAATCATCTTCTATCCTTTTTGGGTTTAATACACCTATAAATCGACAACTTCAAATTTTTCTTAACCTCTTTGTTTTAAAAAGTTAAATAG
>JALVXV010000090.1 GCA_027038235.1 Campylobacterales bacterium
TTGAATTTTATGATGGAAAAAATGAGTTATACCGTATTCAAAAGGATTTTAAAAGTAAAGTTACAAATGATATGATAGATGAAATTGTTAAAAGATTGATAAGAGATATGAAGTTGAGTCCGTCAAGATAACGGACTCACAAATTTTAAAGTGCCGCTTTTGCAGTCTCTACAACTTTTGCAAAAGCATCTGCATCATTTACTGCTAAATCTGCCAAGATTTTTCTATCTAATTTTATATTTGCTTTGTTAAGAGCATAGATAAATTTTGAATAACTAATTCCATTTAGTCTGCAAGCTGCATTTATTCTAGTGATCCAAAGTCTTCTAAAATCTCTTTTCTTTCTCTTTCTATCGCGATAAGCATATACTAAACTTCTCTCAAGTTGCTCTTTTGCTTTTCTGAAGTGTTTTCTTCTACCGCTATAGAAACCTTTTGCAAGTTTAAGAAGTTTTTTATGTCTTCTTCTTCTAACTATACCTGTTTTTACTCTCATTATCTCTCCTTGACCTTTTTTGGTGTCGCTTTTAGCGAACTTGCCCTTGTGCCTTTAAGGCTTGAAGGGGGAATTGAACTTAAAGATTACTCTTTAAGAAAACTCAAAACTTAGCTTTGAATCATAAGATTTACAGCTTTTATATCGGCTTTATCCACATGCTTTGGACTTCTTAAAAGTCTCTTTCTTTTAGGACTTTTTTTTGTAAGGATGTGGCTTCTAAAAGCACTTCCTCTTTTGATGCCGTTTTTGCTTCTTTTGAAACGCTTAGCCGCACCTCTTAGAGTCTTCATCTTTGGCATTTTGGCTCCTTTAAAAATTCTTAGCAATGTGCTAAGTATTAAACCATACGATATAGCTTAATACTTAGCACTATTTTAAAGCTAAGAGCTAAGAGCATAGAGCCAAGAGCAGTATAAAATTTATAACATTATAGCTCTAAGCTCTTCGCTCCAAGCTCTAAGCTTTTTCGTTATTTTTCTTTTTTGGGATATGTTAGCATATTGACATATCTGCCCTCTCTTGTGGGCTTACCATCTCTATCAGCTATATCCTTAACCATATCCCACACTCTTTCAAGTACCTCTACTCCACCCTCAGGGTTTTGCATCTCTCTTCCTCTTAAGAATACTCTAAATTTTACATGCTTACCTGCTTCTAAAAACTCTCTTGCATGTTTTACTTTATAATTTATATCATTTTGGGCAATCTTTACTGAAAGTTTTATCTCTTTTACCTCGATAATTTTCTGTTTTTTTCTTGCCTCTTTCTTCTTTTTTTCTTGCTGGTATTTAAATTTACCATAGTCCATAACTTTGCAAACAGGAGGTTTTCCATTTGGTGCTATAAGAACAAGATCAAGTCCTTGTTCATTAGCAATATCCTGTGCTTCTCGTGAGGATATGATACCATATTGGGTTCCATCATCACCTATACATCTAACCTCAGGAAACCTGATATCACTATTTAATAATACTCCTTTATCCTTACTCAAAAGATAACTCCATCCATTTTCTCCTTTAAAAGATTTTTAAACTCATCCAGACCCATAGAGGAGCGAGTTCTCTCTCTTCTATCTCTTAGGGCAATAGAGCTATTTTTTACCTCTTCATCACCTACTACGACGATTAGAGGAACTCTTTGCTTTTCAGCTACTCTTATTCGTTTATTTAAACTCTCATTTTTACTTGAAACTTCACTATCTATCTCTATATCTATCAACTCTTTTTGAATCTTCTTTGCATACTCTATGTGAGACTCTGCTACTGGAATGATGATCACTTGGGTTGGTGCTATAAAAAATGGAAATTCACCAGCACAATGCTCAGTCAAAATCCCTATAAATCTCTCAAATGAACCAAGAATAGCCCTGTGTAGCATAACAGGTCTTGCTTTTTCATTGTTGCTATCAGTATATTCAAGTTCAAATCTCTCAGGCAGATTAAAATCTACTTGTATTGTACCACACTGCCACTTTCTTTTTAGGGCATCTGTTATCTTTATATCTATCTTTGGTCCATAAAATGCACCACCACCCTCATCAATACCATAAGATATGCCATTTTCATCTAATGCATCCATCAAGCCTTTGGTGGCCTTTTCCCATATAGCATCATCACCTATAGCCTTTTTTGGTTTTGTTGAAACCTCCATCTCATATTTAAAATCAAAGCTCTTCATGATATCATCAACAAATCCCAAAACCTCTAAAACATTCTCTTTTATCTGTTCAGGTGTGCAAAATATATGGGCATCATCTTGGGTAAACTCTCTTACTCTAAAAAGTCCATGCAAAACTCCACTCATCTCATGTCTATGTACTACTCCATACTCAAAAAATTTAAGAGGCAGATCACGATAGCTCCTAAGTTCACTCTGATATATCTTTATATGTCCTACACAATTCATAGGTTTTATGCCATACTCTGTATATTTAGGGTGCTCTTCATCCCCCTCATTTATCTGAGTGAAGTACATATTTTCACCATAATTGTCATAATGACCACTTATCTTCCAAGCTTTGCTTTTTAGTATTTCAGGGCCTCTAACAGGTTCATAGCCTCTTTTTCTATGAGATTTGTAAAGTAGATGCTCTAGCTTACTTCTAAGTCTTGCCCCATTTGGTAGCCATATAGGTAAACCTGCTCCAATATCTTCATCAAAAGTAAATAGCTTTAACTCTTTACCTAATTTTCTGTGATCTCTTTTTTTAGCCTCTTCGATCATAGTAAGATAATCTTTTAGACTCTCTTTTGTGGCAAATGCTGTCCCATATATCCTAGTAAGCATCTCTTTGGTTTCATCTCCGCCGAGATATGCTCCTGCAACTCTAAGAAGTTTAAAAAATTTGATATATTTTATATTTGGCAAGTGAGGACCGCGACAAAGATCTTCAAAATCACCCTGTTTATATATGCCCACCTCAGCATCTTCAGGGATTCTCTTTAAAACCTCTAGCTTAAGATCATCATCTTTAAATCTTTCAAGAGCCTCTTTTTTAGTTATAGTCTGTTTGGTTATCTCATACCTCTTCTTAGTCAGCTCTTTCATCTTTTTTTCAATCTCTTTTAGATCGCTTTCATTAAGACTTTTATTTACTCTAAAATCATAATAAAATCCATCCTCCACAACCGGTCCTACAAAAAACTTAGCCTCAGGATAGAGGGTTTTTATAGCTTGAGCCATAAGATGGGCTGTAGAGTGTCTTAAAATTTCAAGAGAGTCCCTAGAGTCATCAAGATATAACTTTTTAGCTTTTTTTATATCGATATCTCTATCTTTTATACTTTGAGTGTCGATGATATCATCATCAATTTTTATAGCTATAAACTCTTCCAAAAATTACCTCAATTAAATTTTAATGGTGGTCGCAACAGGACTTGAACCTGTGACCACTACCTTGTCGAGGTA
>JALVXV010000091.1 GCA_027038235.1 Campylobacterales bacterium
TGTAGTAGTTTTCAATTCGGCTACTTCAGCTCTGTTCGCACTTTATAGCTCTATTGATATAGGGTGTGATGATGAGGTGATAACAACTCCTATCACATTTGCGGCTACTTCAAATATGTTTGTAGCTCTAGGTGCAAAACCGCTTTGGTGCGATGTAAAACCTGATGGCAATATAGATGAAAATAGTATAGAAAAACTTATTACCCCCAAAACTAAAGCGATAGTGGCAGTTGATTTTGGAGGTAAGCCTGTAGAGCATAAAAAGATACAAGATATTGCTAAAAAATATAACTTACTATATATAGATGATGCCTCTCATGCTTTTGGAAGTGAACTAAATGGGCAAAAAGTGGGTAGTTTTGCTAATGCAACTATTTTTAGCTTTCATGCGATAAAACCTTTTACGACAGGAGAGGGCGGATGTGTAGTAACCGATGACAATAAACTTGCCGATAAACTTAGACTATTTCGTTCTCACGGTATCATAAAAAAAGAGTTATACAAAAGCGATATGATACAAATGGGTTATAACTTTAGAATGACGGAGTTTCAAGCCGCTCTTGGACTTTCACAAATAAAAAAAGTAGATAGTTTTATAAAAAAGCGAAATGAGATAGCCCAATATTATGATGAGAGATTTAAAAAGAGCAAATTTTTCACCACCCAAAAGATAGGGCAAAATCAAAAAAGCTCAAGACACCTATATCCCATCAACCTTGCTCCCTCTTTTAGCCAAAAAAAAGAGGAGATATTTAAAGAGTTACAAACAAAAGGCTTAGGAGTTCAAGTGCATTATAAACCTATATATCAAAATAGCTTTTATATAAAAAAGTTTGGAAAAATGAGCCTAAAAAGTGCAGATGAGTTTTATAAAAGTGAGATAAGTATCCCATGCCATCAAAAGATGACAATGGAAGATGCCAAGTTTGTAGCCGATATAGTTTTAAAAGTTATAGCATAAGCAGGAAATATATATGAAAAATATCTGTATCATTCCAGCACGAGGTGGAAGCAAAAGAGTACCTAAAAAAAATATAAAACTCTTCTGCGGAAAACCGCTCATAGCCTACTCTATAGAGATAGCCCTAAAAAGTGCTCTTTTTGAAAAGGTGGTTGTATCAACTGATGATGAAGAGATAGCAAAAGTATCAAAAAATTACGGTGCTGAAGTTTTAAAAAGACCTAAAGAGTTAGCTGATGATATGACACATGTTGGTGCGGTTATAGAGCATGTGATAGATAGATTGCAAAAAGATGGTGAATATTATGATTATCTATGCATGATATATGCAACAGCTCCATTTTTACAAGAAGAGTATATCATAAAAGGGTATGAAGCTTTAAAAGATAGTGATGCTTGTGGGAGTTTTGGAGTAACAAATTTTGAGTATCCTATATGGAGAAGTTTTAGAATAACAAAAGATAGTAGATGTGAAATGTTTTGGAGGGAGAATTTTCCAAAAAGAAGTCAAGACTTAGAAGAAGCCTATCATGATGCAGGACAGTTTAGCTGGAAAAAGCTAGGGTGTAAAAGTAGTGATATTGTTTTTGGAAAAGAGTCTATCCCTATCATTTTGCCACGATATCTTGTGCAAGATATTGATACTTTGGAGGATTTTAAAAGAGCGGAGTTAATGTATAAAACTCTTTTTCCAAATAAGTTTGATAAGTGGAACAGTATAAAACAAAAAACTCATAATTCACAAAATATTGTAGGTTTTAAATCAAGAGAGATATTTTGGCTAAGATTGGGGCAAAATATCGGAAGTGAAGAGTATGGCAAAGGAAATGAGTTTCAAAGACCAGTTTTGATAGTTAAGAGGCTTACTAAAGAGCTTTTTATAGGTATCCCTTTGACATCACAACTTAAAAATGATAATGACTATTTTCATATGATTTCTTATGAGAGCAAAAAAGGTACAAAACAAAATTGTGCTATGTTATTACAACTAAAAAGTTTTGATAGAAAAAGACTGATGGGAAAAATAGGTACTCTTTCAAAAGAGCAATTTGCTACAATTTTAAAAAAGATAGAGAGATTGGTTATCCCCTCCTAAAATGGGAGGGGGCTGCCTTGCGGCTAATTGTAGGTACATTATACAATATGAAAAATCAAAAGTCAAGAAGCTAAAGGAGTAAAAGTTGCAAATAGGTGATCTTAATCTATATTTTAAAAAATTGAAGAAGCTTTAAAATGAATATACTTTTTAGAGCTGACTCTTCATCTATCATCGGTACAGGTCATATCGTAAGAGATCTGGTTTTAGCTAAAAGAGAGTTTAAAGATGACAATATTATTTTTGCAGTGCAAAATTTAAAAGGAAATATAAATAATAAAATTATTGAAGCTGGTCATAAAATAGAGCTTTTAAAATCAAATGATATAAAAGAGTTGGATGAAGTTATAAAAAAATATAATATTGATATGATAGTCATAGATCATTATGATATAGATAATAAGTATGAAAAACAACTCAAAACTCAAAATTCAAAACTCAAAATTCTTTCTTTTGATGATACTTATGAAAAGCATTATTGTGATATACTTTTAAACCACAATATCTATGCAGATGAAAAAAGATATAAAGGTTTGGTGCCAAAATATTGCGAACTTAGATGTGGAAAAAAATATACACTTTTAAGAGAGGAGTTTATAAAAGAAAAAGCGATAAAACGAGAAAAAATTTATGACATATTTATCGCAATGGGTGGTGCGGATAGCAAAAACCTAAATATCCAACTTTTAGAGATTATTCCAAGTTATTTTAAAATAGCCCTTGTTACAACAACAGCCAATACAAATCTAAAAGAGTTACAATCTTATATAAAAGAGAAAAGCTATGTCAAGCTATATATCAACTCTTATAAAATAGCAAAATTGATCAATCAAAGTAAATTTGCCATCATAACTCCTAGTGTTGTAGCAAATGAAATCTTTTTTATGGAGCTACCTTTTTTGGCAATCAAAACTGCAAACAACCAAGATGAAATGTATAGATATCTATTAAAACATAATTACAAAGTAGTTGATAAATTTGAAGAAGAAAAGATAAAAAAACTATCTGTTGAACTAATTAATTTTATAGATTTGTCTTATGATGAAAAGGTTGAAATTTTATCATGGAGAAACCACCCCTACATTAGAAAATGGATGTTCGATAAAGAAATAATCAGCCTAGAAGACCATCTCTTCTATATTGATCTACTTAAAGAAAAAAAAGATAGAGTCTATTTTGCTGTTAAACAATATGGTCAATTTGTAGGAGTTATTAGTTTTACAAGTATTGATTTGAAAAATTTAAAAGCAGAAATAGGACTATATGCTAAACCGACACTTAAGGGTGTAGGAAAACTGCTGATGCAAAATATACTTGAGTATGGTTTTGATA
>JALVXV010000092.1 GCA_027038235.1 Campylobacterales bacterium
TTATAGCAGGTCGTGAGGGTCCCTCGTTTTTCTTGGGAGTTGGTATAGGCGAGTGGGTAGGAAAGTCATACGGACTTGGCAAAGGGTATAAAAATATATTGGGTCTTATAGGAGGAGGTGCATTTACCGGAGCTCTTTTAAAGGCTCCTTTAGGAAGCAGTATATTTGCAATGGAGCTTGAAAACATGTATGATTTTGACTATCGTCCTTTTGCACCAATGATAGTAGCATCCATTATAAGTTATCTAACATTCTCTTTTTTTCGTGGCACTCACCCATTTATACTCTTGACAGATAAACCTGAATGGACATTGATGAGCATACCTTATATTATTATTATGGGGCTTGTTATCTCTTTAATAACTTACATATATACCTTTTTATTTCATTTTAGTATCGATGTTTCAAAGATATTAACTACAGTAAAAAGACCTATTATTGGAACATTGATAGCTATACCATTTTTGGTCGGTTTATATATTGTAACTCAAGATATAGATATGCTTTCAGCTCCAGCTCATATGAGTATAGTTTCAAAACTTGCCCAAGTTCCTTTTCCTATATATGTTGATGTAAGTATTATTATCTTTACTCTTATGATAACAAGTCTTACTATAGGTTTTGGCATTCCAGGTGGATTGGTATTGCCCAATCTTATAATAGGAGCCGCAACAGGTAATATCTTTGGTCATATGTTTCCTGATGAGATGGTAATGTTTACACTTGCAGGTATGGGTTCAGCTCTTTCAGCGGCAGCTAAAACACCTTTGGCAGCTATTGTGATGATCACAGAGATGAGTCATGCTGATGTTGTCATACCAATGACTTCCGCAGTTATAACAAGCTACATTACAAGTTTTGGCTTTAGTTTATATCTTGGACAAGAAAATGCTTTAAGACCACTTCTGAAAAGAAGGTCAATTAAAAAATAATAATTGATAACCTGACCCCTTTTATTTGACATAAAACTTATAAATTATTGAATATAAAAGTTTAGAGTTGTAAAATAATATAAAATTTTATCAAAAGGGGATCTCATGGATAAAAGATTTGCGACAATAGATGGGAATGAAGCGGTTGCAAGGGTTGCCCACAAGGTTAATGAAGTTATCTCAATTTACCCCATTACACCATCTTCTCCAATGGCAGAACTTAGTGATGTGTATAGCTCTAAAGGTGAGAAAAATATCTTTGGTACAGTTCCGCTTATTATGGAGATGCAAAGTGAGGGAGGAGCTAGTGCTACTGCTCATGGCTCTATTCAAGCAGGTGCATTGACTACTACATTTACTGCATCTCAAGGGCTTTTGCTAATGATACCAACAATGTATAAAATTGCTGGTGAATTAACTCCAACAGTTTTTCATGTAGCAGCTAGATCTTTAGCAGCCCAAGCACTCTCTATCTTTGGAGACCATCAAGATGTTATGGCTGTTAGACAGACAGGATTTGCTCTTCTTAGTTCTAATTCGGTTCAAGAGGCTCACGATTTTGCTCTCATAGCTCAAGCCTCTACATTAAGATCAAGAGTACCATTTGTTCATTTTTTTGATGGCTTTAGAACTTCGCATGAGGTCAATAAAATTGAACTTATCGGTGAAGAAGTTATGAAAGAGATGATAGATATTGAGTTGGTTAAGAGTCATAGAGATAGAGCATTAAGACCTGAAAATCCTTTTATAAGAGGAACTTCACAAAATCCTGATGTCTATTTTCAAGGACGAGAGAGTGTTAACCCTTACTATCAAAAAGTTCCTTTAATTATACAAGAATATATGGATGAATTTGCCAAACTTACAGGTAGAGCATATAAAGTATATGAGTACATGGGAGCAAAAGATGCTACAAAAGTTATAGTACTTATGGGCTCAGGTGCCGAAGCTGTTGAAGAGACAGTTGAGTATCTAGTAGGTCAAGGAGAAAAGGTAGGAGTTTTAAAAGTAAGACTTTTTAGTCCGTTTGATGCAAAACTTTTTGCTAACTCATTGCCGAAAACCGTTAAAAAGATTGCGGTACTTGATAGGACAAAAGAGCCCGGAGCTGTGGGGGAGCCACTTTATATGAGTGTGATTACCGCTCTTAGTGAAATGAATGAAATGGATGAGCTTGGTTTTGAAGTTCCTAAAATTGTCGGCGGAAGGTATGGACTCTCATCAAAAGAGTTTACCCCTTCTATGATAAAAGCTGTTTTTGATGAACTTGAAAAAGATAAACCTAAAAATCACTTTACAGTAGGTATAAATGATGATGTTACAAATTCAAGTATAGAGTGGGATGAGAGTTTTGAACTTGATGATAAAGAGACTTTTAAAGCAGTCTTTTTCGGTCTTGGAAGTGATGGAACAGTAGGAGCAAATAAAAATAGTATCAAGATCATAGGAACAGGTACTGATAACTATGCTCAAGGATATTTTGTATATGACTCTAAAAAGGCAGGTTCAGTTACAACTTCATTTTTAAGATTTGGTCCAAAACCTATCAAGTCAACCTATCTTATAAAAGAGGCTGATTTTGTAGCTTGTCATCAAGCAGTATTTTTGGAAAAATTTGAGATATTAAAATATGCAAAAAGGGGAGCTACCTTTCTTTTAAATACCCCATTTGGAGTTGATGAAGCATGGGATAAACTTCCCAAAAAAGTACAAGAGGAGATACTTGAAAAAGAGTTGGAAGTTTATATTATAGATGGTTACTCAGTTGCTAGAAATAGTGGCATGGGAAGAAGGATAAATACTGTAATGCAGACTTGTTTCTTTGCGATTTCAGGTATTTTGCCAAAAGATGAAGCGATAAAGAAGATAAAAGATGCCATACAAAAAACTTATGGCAAAAAGGGTGAAAAAATTGTTCAAATGAATTTTCAAGCAGTTGATAATACACTAGCGAATTTACATAAGCTAAAAGTGCCAAAAAAAGTTACTAGCAATATACCATTAGAGCCTGTTATCAAAGGTGATAATATGCCAAAATTTGTTCAGCAAATTACTAGAAAACTAATAGAGGGCAAAGGTGATGAATTACCTGTTAGTGCAATTCCTGTAGATGGAACTTGGCCTAGTGGAACATCACAGTATGAAAAGAGAAATGTAGGACTTGAAGTACCTGTTTGGGATCCTGATACTTGTATCCAATGTAATGAGTGTGTTTTGGTATGTCCTCATGCTGCCATAAGGTCAAAGATAGTAGATGAGAGTAATTTGAAAAATCTACCTAAAGGTTTTAAAACAGCAAAGGCTAAAGGTAAAGGCTTTGGAGACAATAAGAGATTTACAATACAAGTAGCAGTAGAGGATTGTACAGGGTGTACTCTATGTGTAGAGGTCTGTCCTGCTAAAAATAAAGAAAATCCAAATTTAAAAGCTATAAATATGCACGAACAACTACCTCTACGAGAAGATGGTGCTAAAAATTGGGATGTATTTTTAAAACTTCCTGAGTTTGATAGAAGCAAATTAAATCACTCCAAAATGAAAGAGTCTCAACTTTTAGAGCCTCTGTTTGAATTTAGCGGAGCATGTCCGGGATGTGGCGAAACTCCATATATAAAACTTGCTAGTCAGCTTTTTGGTGATAGGATGTTGGTGGCAAATGCGACAGGTTGCTCTTCTATATATGGAGGTAACCTTCCTACAACTCCATGGACAAAAAATAAAGATGGAAGAGGTCCTGCATGGGTAAACTCTCTGTTTGAGGATAATGCAGAGTTTGGACTAGGTTTAAGACTTACAGTAGATAAGCATCAAGAACAAGCTAGAGAGCTTTTAGAAAAGATGGCTGACAAGCTTGATGGAGATTTGGTAGCTGATATATTAAATGCAAAACAGGTTGAAGAAGATGAAATATTTGCTCAAAGAGATAGAGTAGATGAGCTTAAAAAGGCATTGAAAAAGCTTGATAGCAAAGAGGCTAAAATACTTCTAGGATTAACAGATTATTTAGTCAAAAAATCTATCTGGATCATTGGAGGAGATGGATGGGCTTACGATATAGGATATGGCGGACTTGACCATGTCCTCTCAACTGGTAAAAATGTAAATATTTTGGTACTTGATACTCAAGTTTACTCCAACACAGGCGGTCAGCAGTCAAAAGCGACACTTACAGGAGCAACTGCTAAGTTTGCAGCAAGTGGGAAGGCTGCCATGCCTAAAGATTTAGCATTGATGGCGATAGCTTATGAGAATGTATATGTAGCTAGAGTTGCTATGGGGGCAAATAATAAACAAGTTGTAAAAGCCTTCATAGAGGCTGAGCAGTATGATGGAGTATCTATTATCATTGCCTATTCTCAGTGTGTAGCTCATGGATATGACCTAAGATATGGCATGGAGCATCAAAAATTAGCAGTTGATAGTGGTCTATGGCCTCTTTTTAGGTACAATCCAGCACTATTAAAAGAGGGTAAGAATCCTATGATTTTAGACTATAAGGGTCCAAAAATTCCTGTAAAAGATTTTATGTATAGTGAGACTAGGTTTAAGATGGTAGAAAAAATAAGCACTAAACATGCAAAAGAGTATTTATATACCGCACAATACCATGCTGAACAAATGTATAGAAAGTATCAAGCTATAGCAGATACTAAATATATACAAAATGTAGAGTAAATTTTCAAGATATTCGCACCTATATTGGTTATAGGTGCGAATATATTATTAGAGATGCCCTAAAAGATAAATATCTCCATATTATGGATTTTAGTATCTGTAAAATAATTTATAAATTTCGGATAAAATCCTTAACTAAACGGCATTGAAGGTCAGGCATAAATCATATTCAAAAATACAGTTTTATCAAATTTTTACCATTCATTGGATATAATCAGCAAATTTTAGTGCTATATGTATGATTATGAAAGGTTGCCTATGAGTGGATATACAAGTTTTAAAGACAATTGTGGTTTTGGATTGTTAGCTAATATTGACAATAAAGCTACACATCAAAATGTCCAAGATGCAGTTACAGCTTTAGAGAGAATGATGCACAGAGGTGCAGTTGCTGCAGATGGAAAGAGTGGCGATGGAAGTGGACTTCTTTTTGGAATGCCAAGAGGTTTTATGAAAAAAGTTGCAAACAAACAAGGAGTTGACCTTCCTAAGCAATTTGCTGTGGCTATGGTATTTATGCAAGAGGATAAGCAAAAGGAGATTATACAAGAGATACTCTATAAAAATGATATAAAACTCCTCTTTTATAGGGATGTACCTATCGATACCAATGCTCTTGGAGAATTTGCTCTTAAAAGTTTACCAAAAATTGTCCAGATATTTGTCGCACCAAATTCGCTCTCAGCTACTAAAAGATTTAGCACTTCTTTATACCTTGCAAGACGAGAGATAGAGAGAAAGTTAAAACATTATGATGAATTTTATATCTGCTCATTTTCAGATAAGACTATCTCATACAAAGGGTTGGTCATGCCAACTCATATTAGAGAATTTTATAAAGATCTAAGTGATAAAGATTTTAAAACATCATTTGCACTCTTTCATCAAAGATTTTCTACCAATACATTGCCACAATGGAAACTAGCCCAACCCTTTAGAAGTATAGCACACAATGGTGAGATAAACTCTATCTCAGCAAATAGATTTAATCTTTTTGCAAAGAGTGAATACATGAAAAGCTCTATTTTTACAGATAAGGAGCTTAAGAAACTTTTACCTATTACAGATGATGTAGTAAGTGATAGTGCTAGTTTAGATCATATGTTTGAATTTTTGATTCAAAATGGTATGGACTTTTTTAAAGCAGCTAGGGTATTGATACCTGCTGCTTGGCAAAATGCACCGCATATGGACTCTGATACTAGAGCATTTTATGAGTATATGAGTACCTGTTTTGAAGCATGGGATGGTCCTGCGGCAGTAAGTTTGACTGACGGAAGACATATAGGGTGTATCTTAGATAGAAATGGTCTAAGACCGGCAAAATATATCATAACCAAAGATAAAAGAATTATCATTTCAAGCGAATATGGCATACTAGATATAGAGGAAAACAATGTAATAGAGCGAGGTAAGCTAAAAAGTGGTGAAATGATAGGAGTAGATCTTAAGTATGGTCAGGTACTTAAAAATAGTGATATTGATAATTATCTAAAAGATCTCAACCCATATGGAAAGTGGCTCAATTCAAATATGGTATATCTACAAGAGTTTATAGATATGCCTTTTTCCAATATAGATGACTATAAAATTGAAAATATTGAAGAGAAACAAAGAGTAGTAAACATCACTCAAGAAGCTAAGGATATGGTGATCATCCCTATGATGAATGAGGGTAAAGAAAATACTGGTTCTATGGGCGATGATACACCACTTGCAGCTTTTAGTAATAAGCAAAGATGTTTTACAGACTTTTTCAAACAAAAGTTTGCTCAAGTAACTAATCCCCCAATAGATCCTATAAGAGAACGGATCGTAATGAGTTTAAATACCGGCTTTGGTGAGATAAGAAACATACTTGATGAAGATGTATATCATGCAAAGAGACTTAAAGTAATAACTCCTATACTTATGCAAGAAAAAATGGAAGTTTTACTCTCTTTTGGTGATCCTACTAAGCCAAGATATGATAAATTTTATAAAAACAAGACCTTCTCTACTCTTTTTGAAGAGAATTTACGAGGTAGCCTAAATGATCTAGCTTATGATGTTGTAGATGCTGTAAAACAGGAAAAGGTAAGAGTTGTAATTTTAAGCGACAGATGTATAGAAAAAAACAAAAAATCTATTCCTATGTCAATGGCAGTTGGAAGGGTCAACCAAGTTCTTTTAGAAGAGGGTGTAAGGCACTTGGTTTCTATCGTAGTAGAGAGTGCAGAACCTTACGACTCACACTCTATGGCGGTATTGATAGCTTATGGAGCAAGTGCTATATATCCTTATTTGCTTTTTGGTACAGTTTTGCAAGAGTGTGAAAAACTAAAACTCTCCTCTTATGAGAGAAAGATAAGATTTAAAAATGTTATAAATGCACTAAATTTTGGACTTTTAAAGATATTGTCAAAAATGGGCATCTCTACTATCGCATCATATAGAAACTCAGCTTTGATGGATGTTATAGGACTATCTAAAGAGATAGTCGAAGACTGTTTTAGAGGCTCGGAGTGTTTGGTGCCGGGTTTAGGATATGAAGATATAGAGGAGAGATTGGATAAGGTTTATAAAGAGGTATACACCATAAACGAAAAAAATAGAGTATTTCCTATAAAGATAGGAGGTTTTTACAAATATCTTCATGGTGAAGAGTTTCATAGCTTTTCCCCATCGGTTATTTTTGCAATTCACCAAGCAGCTAAAACTGGAAAAAAAGAGGATTTTAAAAAGCTAAAAAAGCTTTCTGATGGAACTAAATTTAAAAGAATAAGAGACTTTTTTGAATTAAAAAGTGATAAAGAACCTATAGAGATAGAAAAGGTTGAACCAAAAGAGAGTATATTTAAAAGATTTTCAACTGCTGCTATGAGTTTAGGCTCTATCTCACCTGAAGCTCATGAAGCTTTAGCTGAGGCGATGAATAAACTTGGTGGCAAATCAAATTCAGGCGAGGGTGGAGAAAAACCTGAAAGGTTAAAAAGTCCACAAAGATCAAAGATAAAACAGATAGCATCAGGTAGATTTGGTGTAACTCCAGAATATCTAAGAAGTGCTGAAGAGATACAGATAAAGTTAGCTCAAGGTGCAAAGCCTGGTGAAGGTGGACAATTGCCAGGTCATAAGGTAAGTCCACTTATTGCAAGTCTTAGATATACAATGCCAGGAGTTACACTCATATCTCCTCCTCCTCATCATGATATTTACTCTATTGAGGATTTGGCACAGTTGATATTTGACTTAAAACAGGTCAATCCTGATGCAATGATTTCAGTTAAATTGGTTTCATCTTCACATGTTGGAACTATAGCTGCTGGAGTTGCAAAGTGTTATGCAGATAAAATTATCATTTCAGGAGCTGATGGAGGAACAGGTGCAGCACCTCTTACATCTATCAAATTTGCAGGAGATCCTTGGGAGATAGGGCTTAGTGAAACTCACAATACTTTAAAGGCAAATCATTTAAGAGAGTTTGTAAGACTTGAAACTGATGGTGGCTTGAAAACAGGGCTTGATATAGTTAAAGCTGCAATGCTAGGAGCTGAGAGCTATGCATTTGGAACTGGAGCTTTAGCAATACTTGGATGTAAAATATTGAGAGTTTGCCACTTAAATAGATGTAGTGCAGGAATCGCTACACAAAATAGCACCCTAAGAGAGCATTTTACAGGAACTGTAGATAAGCTCATAAACTACTTTACACTTTTAGCTGAAGATGTCAGGGAGATACTTGCAAGTTTAGGTTATGCATCCATTGATGAAATAGTAGGAAGAAGTGATCTTTTAAAAGTAGTGGATGATAAATTTGCTAAAAAATTTGATTTTAGTAGAATTTTAGAAAGAGTCGAAGGTATCGATACTTGTCAAAAGGAGAGGAATGAGCCGATAGATAAAAATCTATTTGAAAAAGAGATTTTAAAAGAGATTTATCCAGTTATTCAAAACCCTGATACTAAGATGGTTATAAAAAGAGAGATAAAAAATATCAATAGAAGTTTTGGTGTGCTTATAAGTGGTGAAATTGCAAAATATTATGGCAATAAAGGACTTCCTGAGGATAGCCTAATTTTTAAACTAAAAGGTACCCCTGGTCAAAGCTTTGGAGCATTTTTAGTAAATGGTATAACACTAAAGCTTGATGGACTTGGAAATGATTATGTTGGTAAAGGTATGAATGGTGGAAAGATAGTAATAATGCCAAAATTCCAAGGGGATAACTTCTCAAGTGCAGGAAATGCTTGTCTATATGGTGCAACAGGTGGAAAATTTTATGCGGTTGGTAGTGTAGGTGAGAGATTTTGTGTAAGAAATAGTGGAGCTACTGCTATAGTAGAGGGTACAGGAGATCATGCTTGTGAGTATATGACAGGTGGTGTTGCTATCATACTTGGAAAAACTGGAGCCAATTTTGCTGCTGGTATGACTGGAGGAGTTGCCTTTGTATATGATAAAGATAGAGGTTTTATAGATAGACTAAATCAAGAACTTGTCGTAGCTAGAAGAATTGATAGTGATGAGATGGATGAGGCAAAACACTTTTTGAAAAAGTTACTTAGAGACTATATCAACAAAACAGGAAGTGATAGGGCAAAATATATATTGGAAAACTATAGGCATGAAGTAAGAGAGTTTTGGATGGTAAGACCTAAAGATTTGACTAAAACTCCACTAAATCCGGATGAGGGAGACTAAGATGCAAAATTTTACCGAAGTTGAAAGAATTGATCCTTTAAGAAGAGGGTCAAATGAGAGAATAAAGGATTATAAAGAGATATATGAAGTTTTTAAAACTCCTGATGCTGCTACACAAGCCCAAAGGTGTATTCAGTGTGGTGATCCATACTGCCACAATAAGTGTCCTTTGCACAATTATATCCCATTTTGGCTTAAAGCGACTGCAAATATCGACAAAGAGTTAGCTTTTAAGCTCTCTAATGAGACCAATCCATACCCAGAGATAACCGGTAGAATTTGTCCTCATGATAAGTTGTGTGAGGGTGATTGTACTCTAAATCAAGATGGATTTGGTGCTATTACCATAGGAGCGATAGAGACATATATATCAGAAAATGGTTTTAAGCATGGCCTAAAGCCCGAATTTCCGGGGGTAACAAGCGATAAAAGGATAGCTGTCATAGGCTCAGGACCTGCTGGAATATCTGTAGCAACTTATCTTTTAAGAGCAGGTATAGGGGTAGATATGTATGAGAAAAGCTCTCGTCCTGGAGGACTTTTGACCTATGGAATACCAAATTTTAAACTTGATAAAAAGATAGTTCAAAGAAGATTTAAATGGTTAGAAGAGGCTGGACTTAACTTGAAACTAAATTGTGAAGTTGGTAAGGATATTTCATTTTCTGAAATATATCAAAAGTGTGATGGAATTTTTATAGCAATAGGTGCAGGAAAACCAAGAAATGCAAATATAAAAAATGAGGATGCTAAAGGTACAGTTCAAGCTATTGACTTCTTAGTAAACATTCAAAAAAAGCTTTTTGGAGAAAGCATTGATGAAAAATATAGTGTAAAAGATAAAAATGTTGTAGTCATCGGTGGTGGAGATACAGCAATGGATTGTGTTAGAACCTCTATAAGAGAGGGTGCAAAAAGTGTAAAATGTCTCTATAGAAGAGATAGAGCAAATATGCCTGGAAGTAAAAAAGAGATAAAAAATGCTTATGACGAGGGAGCACAGTTTCTTTTCAATGCTAGTCCAAAAGAGATCATAGTAAATAGCGAAGGAAGGGCTATCGCTATTGAAATGCAAAAAACCATACTAGGGGAGAAGGATAGCTCTGGCAGACAAAGAGTGGAGATCATTAAGGGGAGTAGTTTTAGAGTTGAGGCAGATGTTATCATATTCTCTTTAGGATTTTCTCCTGAAGTTCCCTCGTTTTTAGCTGAAAATGGGATAGAGGTTAATAAATGGGGCGGTATAGTAATAGATGAAAATTATGAAACAAGTAAAAAAGGGATCTATGCAGGAGGAGATTGCTATAGAGGTGCTGATCTAGTGGTAAGAGCAGCCAATGATGGAAAAGAGGCAGCCCATAAAATTATCAAAAAATTGAAATAGATATGGACTTTGTACAAAGTGCAATAAAAGCCAATCAAGAGATATATAATCTTTTAAAAAGTAGTGATTTCTCTTTGAAAAAGAGGTTACAAAGGGGAGCAGGTGGAGATATAAGTAGGGTTGTCGATATAGAAGCTGAAAAGATTTTTATAAAATATTTGGGTAAATTTGGACAAATAATCTCTGAAGAGTCAGGTATCATTGGTAAAGGCAGAGATAGCATAATTATAGATCCATTAGATGGAAGTGATAATTTTGTCTCTGGATTGCCATATTTTGGTAGCTCAGTTGCGAGAAAAAAAGATGGTAGAGTATGTGATGGGATTATATGCAATTTTGCAAATGGTGATATATTTATAAAAAATGATGAAAGTTTTAAAAAAATAAATATAAAAAAAGATGGTTTTTCAGAAACTATAAGTAATAATTATGCTACAATAGGCATTTATGAAAGGGCATATGCCTCTTTAGATCTTGTTTGTAAGATAAATAAATTGGGTTTGAAGTATAGAAGTCCTGGTGCACTAGCACTCTCTCTTGCTTATGCACATGATTTTAAATTTGTCATATTTGAGGGCAAAATAAGAGAGTATGATATAGCAGCAGGGATCTATATGTGTGATGATATGGAGATATTATTTGAAGATGGAGTAATGCTCATATCAAATGATAAAAAAATTTTTGATAAATTGACTAAAATTGTGCGAGGTAGAAGATGAATTTTGGTAATATTTTTAGTAAAATAAGAAGGCAACAACCATCAAAACAAGAGGCACCAAGCCACTGGGTAAAATGCCCAAGTTGCAACTCTTTGATGTATTATAAGGAGGTTGAGAATCTTCTAAATGTCTGCCCAAAATGCAATTTTCATATGAGAATATCTGCTAAAAAACGGATAGATATGTTAGCAGATGATGGTACATTTGTCGAGTATGATAGCAACCTTGAACCAAATGATCCACTAAAATTTGTAGATAAAAAATCTTATAAAAAAAGAGTAGCTGAAGGATATGAAAAGACCAATAGAAAATCTTCTGTTATTAGTGGTGAGTGTGAATTGGATTCTAAATTAGTTCAGCTAGTAGTCTTTGATTTTGCTTTCATGGGGGGAAGCTTAGGCTCAGTTGAGGGCGAGAAGATAGTAAGAGCTATCAATAGAGCCATAGAAAAAAGAACTCCTCTTATTATTGTAAGTGCTAGTGGAGGAGCTAGAATGCAAGAGAGTACATTCTCACTTCTTCAAATGTCAAAAACTGCTGCAGCATTAGCAAAGCTTGATGATGAAGGGTTGCCATATATCTCTGTGCTTACAGATCCCACTATGGGTGGAGTTAGTGCCTCTTTTGCTTGGCTTGGAGATATTATAATGGCTGAACCAAAAGCATTGATAGGCTTTGCAGGACAGAGAGTGATAAAACAGACTATTGGGACTGATTTGCCTGAAGGTTTTCAAAGATCAGAGTTTTTACTAGAGCATGGTCTCATAGATATGATAGTCCAAAGAGCAGATATGAAAAAAACTATTAGTGACTTTTTGATATTTTTTAATAGTGAAGATGATGTGAAAGTTAAAAGTCAAGAAGTTGCATAGGATCAAAGTTTATACTATTGAAAAAGATATAAAAGATGAATTTAAAAGTATTGCTGATAACTATAAGAAAATGATTTCAAAATATGCAAAATTTGAACACAATATATTTTTCAATAAAACTATTGCAAAAGCTCAAAAGGGCGAATTTGATAAAGCAAAAAAGAGTTATACCGATATATATGAGAAAAAATTGGGAAGATTTAATATAGCACTTGATGAAAAAGGGGTATTACTTGATAGCATTGAATTTAGTAAAATTTTTAAAAAAGAGGATGAGATACACTTTTTCATAGGTGGGGCATACGGTTTTGAGGAGAGCTTTTTGGGTAGTTGTGATAAGGTAGTATCACTTTCAAAGTTGACATTTTCGCACAAGATTGCAAAGATTGTTCTATTTGAACAGATATATAGGGCATTGAGTATAGTAAATAATCATCCATATCATAAGTAGTTTTTTATAGTGGCGGTTGGAGATTGCCACTATACAAAGTTACTTTGAAGGAGAGTATGTGAAAGAGAGTGATTTGAAGTTTTTTGAGAGTTTGCTAGATGCTAGAAGAGAGCAGATACAAAACAATATAAACAATACACTTAAAGATATGCAAGAGCTACAAAAAACTGATGTATCCGATGATGCTGATCATGCCTCAATAAGTTCTGATAGGCTAACTAAACATGCTATAAATAAGCAACAAGCTCAAGAGCTTAGAGAGATAGAGTATGCTAAAAATAAGATAAAAGAGGGGAGATATGGGATTTGTGAAATGTGCGAAGAGAGAATATCTGTCCAAAGACTTAAAGTTAAACCTCATGCAAAATATTGTATAGTATGCAGAGAGATTATTGAAAAACAAAATTAAGGGGTAAAAGATGGGATTAAAAAAATATATTTTATTTTCAACTATTTTTATAGTAGCTGTAGGAGCTTATATATATAGTTTTAATGGCGATACATACACTTTGACACTATTTGGTATCCCTATAACTTTGAAAAATGCTTTATGGATAGTATTGCCTACAATTATACTAGCTATCGCATCAGCACTTCATATGATGTTTTATAGTTTTAAAAACTATTTAACTCAAAGAAACTTGCAAAAAGATTATAAAACATATCTTCAGTATGCAAAACATCTTCTGCTTAGTGATGAAAAAGATATGAATTTTGCAACAAAATGGTTTAAGTTACCTGCAAAGATTTTAAGTCATTTCAAATTTGATGCTACAAAAGATATATCTGATATTGATGATGAAGAGTTAAAAGAGGTTATGGATATTGTCAAAAAGATAGACTCAGGCGAATATGTAAGCCTTAAAAAATATAAACTTCAAGAGGATAATGAATTAGAAAAGAGAAATATTTTAAATAAACTATTAAAAGATAAAAAAGAGTCTGAAAATATTTTGAAAAGTTGTGAAGATAAAGATAGTGATATATGCAAAAAAGCTTTTGAGATATATTGTACATATGCAAGTTTTAGCGATATAAAAGCTCAAGGTTTTAAAATCACAAGAGAGCTTTTTGATAAACTTATAAAGAGATTTGCTAATAAAGAGGATGAGTTTAAACTTAGTGTTGATGA
>JALVXV010000093.1 GCA_027038235.1 Campylobacterales bacterium
CTGTTCGCCATTTAAAGCGGTACGCGAGCTGGGTTCAGAACGTCGTGAGACAGTTCGGTCCCTATCTGCCGTGGGCGTAGGAAGAGTGAGGAGAGTTACCCCTAGTACGAGAGGACCGGGGTGAACATACCACTGGTGTACCAGTTGTCCTGCCAAGGGCACCGCTGGGTAGCTATGTATGGATGAGATAACCGCTGAAAGCATCTAAGCGGGAAGCCAACTCCAAGATTACTCTTCCCTGAAGATCCCATGAAGACTACATGGTTGATAGGCTAGGTGTGTAAGTGCAGTAATGCATTTAGCTGACTAGTACTAATAGATCGTTTGTCTTATCTAAAAAATAAGATGCAACTCTCTTGTTAAGTAAATAAAAAAGCTTAGAGCTAAGGGCTTAGAGCTTAGAGCAAGTAGAAAGACTATTGACAATATAAGAAAAAAGCTAGGAGCGAAGAGCTTAGGGCTGAGAGCTAAAACATTGCAAAAGCTCTAAGCTCTGTGCTCTAAGCTCTTAGCTTTATAACCAATTGAGTTAAACAAGTACTTGAAGAAGTATTTATTTAACTCAATTCCGGTGGCTATAGAGAGAGGGAAACGCCCTGTTCCATTTCGAACCAGGAAGCTAAGCCTCTCATCGCCGATAATACTGCCCCTTACTGGGGTTGGGAATGTAGGTCGCTGCCGGTTTGAGTTTTACTTCATAATTAGCAAATAGCTAAAATCTGCAAATATTTCAATTTTTATTTACTAACTATTTTAAAATGAAATAGTCCTAAGTATAGTTTATCATGATATGCTCTATTTATGTTTCATTGCTTAGCAAGTTATAATTTGATGAAGTTAAAAGCTTAACTCCTTTTCTTTTTAGTTCGCATAATCACCTTGTAAGTAAAATTTAAATATAATACATGATAAATTTTATAAAGAGGTGAATGATGAAAGTTGTAGTAATTCATGGTCCAAATATGAATATGTTAGGAATAAGAGATCAGGCTATTTATGGCCCTATGAAACTTGAAGAGATAAATGCTCAGATGAAAGCAGTTGCAGAGCAAAATAAGATAGAGATAGAGTTTTTTCAATCAAATTTAGAGGGTGAAATAGTTGATAAGATTCAAGAGTGTTTAGGAGATAGTGATGGTATTATCATTAATCCAGCTGCTTATACTCACACCTCTATAGCCATAAGAGATGCTATTCAAGCTGTTGGGCTTCCTGCTATTGAAGTTCATGTAAGTAATATTCATAGAAGAGAGGAGTTTAGACAAAAAAGTTTAACTGCTCCTGTTTGTCATGGTCAAATTTCTGGTTTTGGTCCTTTTGGATATCATTTAGCTATGATAGGTATGCTTCAAATATTTAATGAAATTCAAGCTTTAAAAGAGCAACAAAAAGCACAAAAACAAAAATAGATCTTAATGGACTTTATTTTAAAAAATGAAAATAGCATATATTATGAGTGTGGCTTTTCATGCGACAATGTCATATTTTTGCGACTTGGAAGTGAAGCATTTTTTATAACTGATAGCAGATATACTACTGAGGCTAAAGAGAGCATAAAAGATGCTGAAGTTATTGATGGTGGGCATGATTTAGCAAAGAGTGCAAGGGAGATCTTGAGAAAAAATAGAGTCAAAAAACTTTTATATGACCCACTTGATTGGAGTGTAGAGGATTTTTACAGATTAACTTCGAAGTTAAATTGTTACTTTAAAAAAGAGAGAAATTTTTCTCAAAAAAAAAGAATTATCAAGAGTGATAAGGAGATAGAGTTACTAAGAGAGGCTTCTACTCTAGGTAGTAAAGGATTTGATAAATTTGCTAACTATCTACAAGATGGTGGTGTAGGGCAAAGTGAAAAGAGACTCTTTTTTAAGGCTATAGAGCTTTTGACAAATAGTGGTGAGCTAAATGTTAGTTTTAATCCAATTGTTGCTATCAATAAAAATGCAGCAAAGCCCCATGCACTACCTTCTGAAAATATATTAAAAAAGGGCGATCTGCTCCTTTTTGATGCAGGAGTCAAATATAAAAGATATTGTAGCGACAGAACTAGAATGACAGAGATAAATACCAAGTCTCATTTTGGCATAAAACAAAACTATAAAGATAAAAAGAGACAAAAAGTATATGATACTGTTTTAAAAGCAAAAGATAGAGCTTTAAAGGTTGCAAAAGAGGGAGTAAAAGCAAAAGATATAGATAAAGTTGCAAGAGAAGTCATAGATAAAGCTGGATATGGTAAATATTTTATCCACTCCACAGGTCATGGGGTAGGCTTGGATATTCACGAATTACCTATCATATCTAAAAGAGATGAAACAGTTTTGAAAGAGAATATGGTATTTACTATCGAGCCTGGCATTTACTTACCAGGAGAGTTTGGAGTAAGGATAGAGGATATGGTGGTGATAAAAAATGGCAAAGGGGAAATACTGTGAAGTCTTTGACTTCAGGAGTAAAGATAGTAAGGTGGTAAGGAGTAAAAAGTTAAAAGCAAAAATAGGCAATGTACAAAAAAATATTCAGCACTCAAATTACAAATCACGATTTATAAAAATATCCAAATTTCCTTACAAAACAAACTCAATATCCACTAAAAAACATACTGTTGTTGTAGGTATAGGTGGTAATATTGGAGATACAAAAAGAAGGTTTCAAAAACTTTTTTACTATTTTAAAAAGGATCCATTCTTAGATATTATGCAAACCTCTTCAATCCTTCAAAATCCACCTTTTGGATATGTAAATCAACCCGATTTTTACAATGCTGTAGTGGTTTTAAAGACAAATCTAACACCGTTAAAACTTTTAAGATACCTTTTAAAAGTGGAGAAAAAGTTTAAAAGGCGAAGAGAATTTAAAAATTCTCCAAGGACTTTAGACATTGATATAATATTTTATGATAAAATAACATATAAAAAAGATGAGTTAACCATACCTCATCCAAAGTATCATGAGAGGGATAGTGTTTTATTGCCTTTACAAGAAGTATTGTTAAGGAGTAAAGGGGGATAGGGGTAAAGGAGTAAAGGGGATGGAAGCTTAGCTGTACAAAGCTTTTATTTTTATCTTTGCACCTTTACCCCTCCCAAACTTTACACCTATCTCACGAAGGGAGATTATTAATTGAAACTTTTATCTTTCACGGCAGATTCGCCTTCAAATGCATTAAAAAAAGCTCAACTCCAATGCGGAGAAGATGCACTTGTAGTAAGTACAAAAGAGATACAAAAAAGGGGTCTTGGCAAAAGTGGCATATATGAAGTGGTGGTTGCTGTTGAAGAGAGAGAGGTACAAAAAAGAGAGAAGAAGCCTAGGAAAAAAAGTAGTGATATACTCTTAGATATTTCAGAAGCAGCTAAACAAATATCACAAATAGAAAATTTAACAACATCTTCATCAACTAAAGAGAAATTAGAATCACAGACTCTAAAGAGTACTATAGATGCAAATGGTTTTAAAGAGATAAGAGATGAAATAAGTAGACTTTCTGATAAAGTAAAATTGATACAGGAGATGTTTTGGGAAGAGAAAGCCCCACAAAGAGGGGAGCTTAATATCCCATCAGAGTTTGCAGAAATTTACAAAAAAGCTAGAGTAAGTGGAATGGATCAAGATGATTTGGATTCTATTATGGAGCTTACTTTGGAGCATATGCCCTATAGCATGAGAAAAAATTCAAAAAGTGTAAAAAGATATTTTCAAGTACTTCTTAGAAAAATGATACCTATTAGATTGGAATCAGATATACAAAAGGGCAAAAAACGGATTATGATGTTTGTGGGACCTACTGGAGTAGGAAAGACTACAACTTTAGCAAAATTAGCTGCTAGATACTCATATCTTAAAGAGAGAAGAGAAAAAGTAGGCATCATTACTTTAGATACCTATAGGATAGGTGCAGTAGAACAACTATTTCAATTTGCTAAAATGATGAGACTTCCAATAGAGGATGTTATAGATATAGGCGATTTTGCTAGAGCTATTCGTTCGCTCTCCTTTTGTGATACTATTCTTATAGATACCATAGGTAGCTCTCAGTATGATAAAGAAAAATTGGCAAAAATGGAGGAGTTTTTACAAAATTCAAATGTTGATATTGATGTCAATCTTGTTCTCTCTTCAAATACAAAATTGGAGGATTTAAGAGATATTTATAAAAGCTTTGAATATCTAAATATAGATACAATTATATTTACCAAATTTGATGAGACGAAAAGTTTTGGTAATATTTTTTCATTGGTAAAAGAGGTTTCAAAACCATTGAGTTACTTCTCTATTGGTCAAGAGGTTCCTGATGATATTATGTGTGCTAGTAGTGAATTTTTAGTAGATTGTATTTTGGATGGTTTTAAAAAGGAAAAAGATGCAAAATCAAGCAAATAAACTAAAAAGCATAGTAGCATCTTCAAATAGTTCAAATCCAAAAACTAAGTTTATAGCTATAACAAGTGGCAAGGGTGGAGTTGGCAAGAGTACAATAAGTGTAAACATAGCAGTTTTACTTGCAGAGTATGGATACAAGACAGCTCTTTTTGATGCTGATATAGGGTTGGCAAATTTGGATGTACTTTTAAATGTCAAATGTGCAAAAAATATCTTAAATGTGTTAAAAGGTGAGTGCTCTCTTGATGAGGTGATTGTTCCTATCGAGAAAAATCTTATATTAATTCCAGGTGATAGTGGCGATGAGATACTAAAATATAGTGATCAATTTATCTATGAGAGATTTATGGAGGAGACCGCATCGCTCAATGAACTTGATTATATTATTGTTGATACAGGTGCAGGTATAGGGAAAAATACAAAACTCTTTTTAAATGCAGCTGATGAAGTTATAGTTGTAACGATACCAGATCCTGCAGCTATAACTGATGCATATGCAACTATCAAGATTACAAGTGCATTTAAAGATGAGGTATTTATGGTACTAAATATGGTAAAAAATGCAAATGAAGCTAGGATGATATTTGACAAAATAGATAAAGTAGCAAAAAATAATATGCCAGAGAGTTTTAAACTATCGCTACTTGGAAATATATCAAATGATAAAAATATAGCAAAAAGCATTAGAAGCAGGACTATATATGTACATGAGCATCCAAATTCTCTCTCTACTATGGATTTTAAAGAGATTATTAAAAAATTGATATACAAATTGGAACATAAAGTGCTTGATAATACAAAAGATAGTAGTTTTGGCGGTTTCTTTAAAAGATTGATGGAGCAGTTTTGAGATGAAAATAGAGAATTTTATATATTTTTTTACAATTTGCGGATTTTTTATAGGACTTATATTTTCCATTATAAATTTTAATGATCCAATGTATATACTATTTTATACACTTTTAATAACACTATTTTTTTATCTGTTGATACATTTAAGTATTGCAAATTTTTTGGATATAAAAAATCTTTCTAAAGAGATATTTGATAAAAGCAAATATGAGGAGGCGAGTGATTATTTTATATATGAGTTAGAAAGTAGAGAAAAGAGGATCAAAACTTTAGTAAATGTTGTTGAAAATATAAATTCAAAAAAGTTCAAGAGTAAATAGTAATGAGTTATATGACAAAATCGCAACTTAATGCTTATGAAAGGGAAAAAAGAGAAGAGAGTGATAAACTAGCTCTTCAATTTTTACCAGCAGTTAGAGCTATGGCATATAGACTTAAAGAGAGATTGCCTAGTAGTGTAGATGTAAATGATCTTATCTCTATCGGCACAGAGGAGACTATAAAACTCTCAAGAAGATATGATGAGAGTAAAAATGACTTTTTTTGGGGATATGCAAAACAAAGGGTCTATGGCTCTATGCTTGACTATCTAAGAAGTCTTGATACTGTAAGTAGAAACAATAGAAGACTTATCAAAGCTATAGATGCAGAGTGCGAAAGATATATGGATGAATTTGACGAAGAGCCGGATAATAAATATCTTGCAGAGGTTTTAGGGGAGAGTGAAAAAAAGATAAGAGAGGTAAGAAATATATCTGAAACCTCCTCAGTTTTGCCAATTAGTGAACAGATGGTGATATTTGATAAGCACAATACTGAAGAAGAGGTAGAAAGAGATGAACTTATAAAGTCTATAAAAACAGTTTTAAGTGGATTTAAGGAGAGAGAGCAACTTATTATCCAGCTTTACTATTTTGAAGAGTTAAGTTTAAAGGAGATAAGTCAAATGCTAGGAATAAGTGAATCAAGGATTTCACAAATTCACAAAAAACTTATCAGAAAGATAAGAAATGAATTAGGAAGTGATGATGGCTGATATATTAAGTCAAGAGGAGATTGATGCACTACTTGAAGTCGTAGATGAAGAGGATGCTACAGAGATTTCAGCTGATAAGATCTTAGAACAAAGACAAGTTGTATTATATGACTTTAAACGACCAAATAGAGTAAGCAAAGAGCAACTTCGTGTTATAAGAGGCATACATGATAAGATGGCTAGAAATCTTTCATCCCAAATATCAGCCATAATGAGATCTATTGTTGAAATACAACTCCACTCTGTTGATCAGATGACTTATGGTGAGTTTCTTATGAGTTTGCCAAGCCCTACAAGTTTCAATGTATTTTCCATGAAACCACTTGATGGTAGTGGAGTTATCGAGATAAATCCATCCATTGCTTTTCCTATGATAGATAGACTTCTTGGAGGAAAAGGAGAGGGTTTTGATACTAGTAGAGAGCTTACTGATATAGAGCTAAATCTACTTGATGCAATACTTAGAATTATTACACAAAAACTAAGAGGAGCTTGGGAGCCGATAACTGATATGTATCCAAATATTGAAACTAAAGAGTCAAGTCCCAATGTAGTTCAGATAGTTTCGCAAAATGAGATAGTTATCATGGTTGTCATGGAGCTAATAGTCGGCAACTCTAGCGGTATGATAAATATATGTTATCCTGTAATTTACTTAGAGTCTATACTGCCTAAACTTGCAAATAGAGATATTATGCTTGGAAGTTCAAATACTAAAAAAAGTAGAAATAAAGAGTTAAATGTTCTCATAAAAAGAACTGATATAAATGTAGAAGCTATTTTGGGAAGAACTACACTAAGTGTTAAGGAGCTTTTGGATCTGAAAAAAGATGATATAATAAGGCTTGATCGCAGTGCAGATGATACAGCGATAGTAAGTGTCGATAAAAAAGATATGTTTATAGGTAATATTGGGATTAGAAGATTTAGAAAATCTATCAAAATTTCTGATTTTATCAAGAGTGATAGAGATGAGATAAAAGAGTATCTTGAAATCATTGAAGAAAATAGACGAAAAAAGATGTCCACTATAAGTGCATAATATAGGAGCAAAGGAGTAGAAAATGGAGAAGACAAAGTGAGTGATTTTGTAAAAATTCTTGAAAAAGATATTATCTCAACTATAGAGGGATTAACCGGCATAACTCCAAAACTTACTTTAAACAATAAAGAAGAGATAACTAAAAATATTACCATAATACCACCTCTTGTCTGTATGCATATAAGCTCCCTTGGAGATACTGAGGGAAGGATTGCTCTATGTATGCCACCGGCACTTGCAACTGCTCTTGGGGATATGATGCTAGGAGGAGAGGGTGAAAGCAAGGAGGAGATGAATGAAGAGGATCTTGATGCTGCAAAAGAGATAGTATCAAATATCTTTGGAGGTTTTTCTACATCGCTTTCAGCACAAAAAGAGTTGCCAAAGCTTACCTTCAATATTGATGATATAGAATTGGTTGGTGAAAATGATGAGCTATCTTTAGAAAAGTATTTTAAAATCTATACATACAACATAGATATTTCAAATGTTGCATCTCAACTATATGTTGCGATAGATAAAAATATATTATCAAATTTTGCAACTCAAGAGGAGGAGTCATCCTCTAAAACATCATCAAAGAGAAAGATAGATGATGGATGCATAGAGGAGGAGGAGCTTTCACCCTCTGAGATGAAAAATATATCTCTTATAATGGATGTCAAACTTCCTGTGAGGGTACGAATAGGATCAAGAAAGATGCTTTTAAAAGATGTTCTTAGCATGGATATAGGATCAGTTATCGAACTTAATCAATTAGCAAATGATCCTCTTGATATACTTGTAGGAGATAAAGTTATTGCCCAAGGTGAAGTTGTTATAGTAGATGGAAACTTTGGTATACAAATTTCAGAAATAGGTACAAAAAGAGAGAGACTTGAAAAATTAAGGTAAAAAGGAGCAAAGGGGTAAAGGGGTAAAGAAAATGAAAATTATGCTTGCAATGAGCGGAGGAGTTGACTCTACTGTTGTTGCTTACACACTTAAAAAGCAAGGGCATGAAGTAGAGGGAGTCTATATGAAACTCCACAATAAGCCAAACTATCATAAAACAAATATCGAAAAAGTAAAAAAAATTGCTAATTTTCTTGATATAAAGTATCACATTTTAGACCTTAGTGCAAAATTTGATAAATATGTTTATAAGCCATTTATTGACTCATATATAAGAGGCGAGACACCAAACCCCTGTGTTATATGTAACCGTACTATAAAATTTGGAGAGTTGATTGAATTTGCTAAAAAAAGAGGGTGTGATAAACTTGCTACTGGTCATTATGTAAATATCAAAGATGGATTTATAGCCGAAGCAAAGGATAAAAGCAAAGATCAAAGCTATTTTCTCTCCAATATTAAGAGAGAAAATATCCCTTATCTTCTATTTCCCTTAAGTAATACACTAAAGAAAGATTTAAAAGATACTGCATCAAAGATAGAGATACTAAAATCTTTCTCTAAACAAAAAGAGAGTAGTGAGATATGCTTTGTAGATAATACATATATAGATATATTAAAAGATTATACTCAAGTAGATATGCCTGGAAATGTTATAGATAAAGATGGAAATATTGTAGGCAAACATAGGGGATATATGCACTATACTATAGGAAAAAGACGAGGCTTTGAAGTCTTTGGAGCACATAAGCCTCACTATGTTATCAAAATAAATCCAAATACAAATGAGATCACAGTAGGAGATAGGGAGGATCTTGCTATAAAAAGTTTTTTTATCAAAGATATCAATCTATTTATAGATAAAGATAAATTTAATGCTGGAGTAAAGATAAGATATAGAAGTCCTAAGACTCCATCTCAAGTAGAGATAAATAGAGATAATAAAACTGCCCATATCACTCTAAAAGAGCCTGTTTATGCACTTGCAAGTGGACAGATGGCAGTTTTTTATGATGATGATAAAGTAGTAGCTGGAGGGTGGATAGTATGAGTAAAGGTGGTTGGTCATGTCCGCATAGTATAGATGGGATCTGTGATATTATAAAAAAGGAGTGCGATCCAGGAGATAAGGGATGTGTACTTTATGGTAAGGCACTTTTTAGCCTGGAGAGTTCACCATCAAATGAAGCATTTGAAAAGAGAATGGAGAGAAAATTGCAAAAAATAATGCAAGAAAAAAAGTCAAAAACTACCTCTTAATCTCTTTTGTAATTTTATTGATAAATTCACCTTTGTCTTTAGAAAAAGCAAAGCAGGTGCCAATCTTACAAGCTAGATAGATATCACTATTTGTACTTTTGTAAAGTATAAATGGATATAAAAGTTTTGTTTCAAGACTACTTTTTAAATCTATCAAGGCTCTTTTTTTTGTCTTTATGACAATATACTCCCTTTTGTAAGCTAAAATATCTAAAACTGCTTGAGGAAAATTTGAAGGATAGCTAAAGAGCAATTCTGCACTATTTTCTAAAGTCTGTTTAGCTAAATTTTTGTATGATAACTCCTCTTTTAAAAGTGCTAATTTTAAAAGATTTTCTACCATTATACCAAGAGAACTTACATAAGCATTTCCCTCAAATGATGCTCTTACTTTAAATGGTTTAAGTGTGCTATACCATATATCATCAATGTAAAATTTGGATATAGCCTCTTTAGTTAAACTATCTGCTATTTTTAAAAATTTTTCATCATAAGTTGCTTCATAAGCTGCAATAAGAGCAGATATCAAAAAAGAGTAATCCTCTAAAATTGCTTCAATTTTTGGTTTTTTGCCAAGTAAAACCTGATGATATAGCTTACTATCAATATAGACTTTTTTCATTAGAATTTCCAAAGAGTTTAAACCTATCTCTTTTAAATCACCCTTAATATCTGAGGCTTTAAATAGTGCTCTTATCAAAAGAGCATTCCATGATAAAAGTATCTTATAATCAACAAAAGGGTAAGCTCTTTTATCTCTTATATTTTTAAGTATCTTTTTAGCTTTTGATAAATTGTTAGGTTTTGGGTAGAGCTCATCTATATAAGGGTTGTTTTTACCTTCAAAATTTCCATCCTTGGTAACTCCTAAATATCTAAGTATCTCTTTAAAATTTTTTATTCCACCCATTTTTAGAGCATTTTTTGCCTCACTATAATCATAAACAAAATATGCTCCCTCCTCTCTTTTTTTTGTTTTAAGATCAATGCTATCTGCATCGCTTGCACTATAAAAAACTCCATCTTTTTCAAATCTCCTTTTCAAAAAGGAGAGAAGTTGATAGACTACATCTTTATATAACTCTTTTTTTGTTATCTTATAAGCAAGAGCATAATCCTCTAAAAGTTCTGCATTGGTATAGAGCATCTTTTCAAAGTGAGGTATCATCCATCTCTCATCAGTAGAGTATCTAAAAAATCCCCCCTCTATCTGATCATATATACCACCCTTTGCCATAGCTGTAAGCATTTGATCTGCCATTGTCAGTGCATTTCTATCTTGATCTAGCCTATAGATTTCTAAAAGTACTCTTAGTGTTGAAGCATGTGGAAATTTGGGAGCAAAACCTATGCCAAAATTATCTCTATCAAAATTTTTTGCTACTCTTTTAACAAACTCTTTTGCTAAGTTAGATTTTAATGGAGTTTTACTCTTTATTGAGCTATTTTCCATCAGTTTTAGATACTTATCTACATCTTTAGCAGTAGCTTGTAACTTTTGGGGATTTTTCTTTTTTAAAGAGACAAAATATTTAAGCAATTCAATAAGTCCTACTCTTCCATATTTTGCCTCTCTTGGTATGTAAGTAGCACTAAAAAAAGGTTTTGCATTTGGTGTCATAATAATTGTAAGTGGCCAACCTCCCCCTCTTTTATTCATTAGATAGTATATATCTTGGAAATGTTTATCAAGTGATGGCATCTCCTCTCTATCAACTTTTATGCAGATATAGTTATCATTTAAAATTTTTGCTACTTTAAGATTTTCAAATGACTCCTCCTCCATCACATGGCACCAATGACAAGTGCTATATCCAATAGATAAAAATATAAGTTTATTCTCTTTTTTTGCTTTGATAAAAGCCTTTTTGCCCCAAGGCATCCAATTTACTGGATTGTGAGCATGTTGTAAAAGATAAGGAGAATCCTCATGTATCAAATCATTTGTATATTTAAAAGTTTTACTTTGCATTATTGTTACCATTATAAAAAGTATTACTATCTTTTTCATTTTTTGCCTTTTTGTAGGTCTATATTAGCTTATTTTGCATTAATGCACGATTTTTTCACAATTTTAATATAAAGTTTTAAAAAACAAAGGAGCAGGAGATGAAAAAAATATTTATAGCTTTATTGTTGACAGGAGTAGGATTTAGTTTAAGTGCAGAAAGTTTTGTTACCCATGATAGAGCTGAGGTTATAAAAAGTAAACCTATATATAGAGATATCATCAAAAGAATCCCTTATCAAGAGTGCTGGGATGAACAACTACCTATACAGGAATATTATGATGAGGGCAATACCAATGATAATATCGGTGCACTTATAGGAGGAGTTGCAGGTGGTATTTTGGGTCATCAAGTAGGTGGAGGTAGCGGAAAAGTAGCAGCTACAGTTGGTGGAGCTATCATAGGTACTATTGTAGGCAAAAATCTATCAAGAAGAGATCATAAACAAAGCTATACAGGTGGATATAGGACCGTTAGAAAGTGTGTAACAAAATATAACGAATCAAATGATAGGGTCATTACAAGTTATAAAAATATTGCATACTATAATGGAAAAAGGATAGTAAAGTTTAGCGATAAGCCCCTAAGATATATACAAATTAGGAAAATTATAGAGTATTGATAACTCTATCTATCAATGTCCTATAGCCTCTTTATATCCATCTTTAGTTGCCTCATAGATATTTGCAACATTTCTGGCATCTCCTATAAGTTTATAAGAGATGCCAAGATTGTCTAAATACCTTTAATACAACCATCGCTTATAAGTCCAATAGCAAAAATAATAGTATCAAACCTTCTCATCTTACAATTATACCCTCTTTCTCATATAAAACTCCATCTTATAGACATTTTAAGCCTTTTTTTAGTATTATTAGAGATGCCCTAAAATATTATAATCAAGGAGTAGTTTTGTTTGGTTCATTAACTGATTCTTTTAAAACCGCTATCAATAAAATACGATTTGCAGATGATGACAAAGCTTTAAAAAAAGCACTTGACAATCTAAAAAAATCTCTTTTAAAAGCTGATGTCCACCATAAAGTGGTAAGAGAGCTTATAAAAAATGTTGAGATAGAGACTAAAAGAGCTGGAATCGGTAAAGAAAACTTTTTAAAATCCCTCCAGAGTAATCTTTTGAAGATACTTGATGTTGGTGGAAAACAGGGGTTTGTTTTTGCTTCAAAGCCACCTACTATTGCTTTGATGTGTGGTCTTCAAGGAAGTGGTAAAACAACTACTACAGTAAAACTTGCATATTACTTAAAACTTAGAAAAAAAAAGGTGCTTATAGCAGCTTGTGATTTGCAAAGATTGGCTGCGGTTGAACAACTTAGACAATTATGTGAACAAAATGAGCTTGATCTATACTATGAAGAGAGCGAAAACAATCCTTTAAAAGTTGCAAAAAATGCACTAAAAAGAGCAAAAGATGGGCTTTATGATGTGCTTTTGGTCGATACTGCAGGGCGACTTGCTATAGATGAGGAGTTGATGGAGGAGTTAAACTCTATCAAAAAGGCTCTAAATCCCGATGAAGTTTTTTATGTAGCCGATTCATTAACAGGTCAAGATGCAGTAAGAAGTGCTGTAACATTTAATGAAAGATTATCACTAACAGGAGTTATACTCTCAAAATATGATGGTGATAGTAAGGGTGGAGTAGCTTTAGGTATTGCTAAGCAAACAGGGGTACCTTTAAGATTTGTTGGTATTGGGGAGAAAGCACCAGATCTTGAACTATTTATTCCTGATAGGATAGTTAATCGTCTAATGGGTGAAGGAGACTTAGTAACACTAGCTGAAAAGACAAGTGCTATTATAGATGAAAAAAAGGCGAAAAAACTTACTCAAAAGATGAGAAAGGGTGAGTTCAACTTTAATGACTTTTTAGAACAGATGGAGAGCATGAAGAAACTAGGCAACCTAAAATCACTTGTCGGTATGATACCTGGTCTCTCAGGCATGGCAAATCAGATAAAAGATATGGATCTTGAAAATTCAGCTGAGATGAAAGCTATGAAAGCTATGATCTCATCTATGACAAAGAAGGAGAGAGAGCAACCATCTTTGCTAAATAATAGCAGAAAAAGAAGAATTGCTAAAGGTGCAGGACTATCACAAATGCAGGTGAATCGCTTTATAAAGCAGTTTAACAATGCAGCAAAAATGGCTAAAAAATTTAGTGGCAAAAAGGGAATGCAAGATCTACAAAACCTAATGGGTGCACAAGGAAGAGGCTTTCCGAGATAATTAAAACTTATCCTATTCTATATTTCTATGGGTGTATATGGTTGTAAAATGCCTTTTAGAAATGTGTTAGTTGTTTTATTGTTCCACAAAGCACTTCTTAGAGCTTTTTGGA
>JALVXV010000094.1 GCA_027038235.1 Campylobacterales bacterium
GCTGGGAGTAAACCTTTTTTTGAAAAGGAGTACCGCTTAGCCTTAATGGAATATCAAAACTTTTAAGCTCTTTATTGAAATATTTTTCAAGCTGAATTATAACATTTTGAAAAACTCTCTCATCCTCCATCCAGTTTTTATCTATCGGACTATTTTTATAAAACTCCAGCCCATGAAGCTCTATTTTATCACCATACAAAAGAATTTTTCCAACAAGTTTGCTTTCAAAAATTGTATAAAACATAAGAGAACCTCTAAAAACACCTTTTAAAATTTTGCAAAATTTTAGTATGATTTTAGTCAAATTATACTAAAAAATTCATAATTAGAGATGCCCTTTAGTCTAAATATTTTTGATATGATTGAGGAATATTGATATCTTCTTTTTGTATGATTTTAGAGTTAAGAAGCATATTTGCTCTTCCTTTTTGCCAGAAAAATGCTCCAAAGCTAACATCTTTATTTTGTTTATAATCTTTATAAGTAGTACTTATGATATTAACATGATGTTGATGTTTATTGCATAACTTTAGCATACTTTTTGAATCTTTAGTGATGATTAAATCTGCTTGAAAACAGTTGGTAACTCTTTTTATCTTATCACTATCTTTGAAAATATCCATAAAATCAGGATCATCTACATATATTTTTACCACACTCTTATCTGTTATAAGGTGGGCAATATTTAAGATAATTTGTGCCTTTATTTTTGATAGTGCATCGCCATATAGGGTAAAAACTATCATAAATATCATAATAAACTTTTTCAAAATTGATACTCCACACCAAACCAAAACTTTCTATCCATCACATCTACATTATTTAAAGTGTGTATTGTAGGTGGTAGTGTAAGAGGGTTTATAGATATATAGTTACTTTTTAATGCTTTATTTAAGATATTTTCACCCTTGATGTAAAAGTTTAATTTTCGAGAGTACTTATATGTAATAGTACTATTTAGATTCCATCCATCATGCTCTATTCTTGGCCAATATTTATATAGTATTTCATTGTAAAAATCAAATTTTTTATAGCTATTATATAAAGAGAGAGAAGCTCCATAATATTTTATATCATTTTTTAAAGAGGTGCCTCCTTGGTGCTGAATGCCACCCCAATAGTTAAATACTATTTTATTTGATTCATCAATATTGTAAATATCTCTAAGAGATAATCCTTCAAGATAAATTTTTCTCTTTATATTTATATATTTTCTAATATTGGGATTAAAATATAAAGCATCTTTGGAAAAAGTATGACTTAAAAAGAGCGATATTGTGTTTGAGGAAGTGGTGTATGATAGTTGAGTTGCCACTCCTGCATCTAGTTCAACTTTTGGATCATCTAAGTTGCCATATAAAGCCCTATTTGAGTAAAGTGTCTCCATAGAGGGTGCATAAGTACCTACAAAGAGAAAGTTTTTATTTGTCCATTTTTTATTGTGATAGATATATCCTAAGCGACTAGAAAATTGAGTATAATTTTTTACCTCTTTATTTTCATACTTTTTATCATACTTTAAAGAGAGTGTTAAAAGATTTGAATCATCAAATTGGTATCTATTTTCTGCCATAAAAGATAGTGTGATCTCTTGGTTATACTTAATAGTATCTTTTATATTTACACTTCCAAGGGAGAAATCTTTAAAATGAAATGATTTATATCTGCTTTGTAAGCCTATAGTCAACTTATCCTTTTTTTGTTCAAAGCTTTTAAAAATAGCCATATCGCTAACTTTTTCTCTAAATTTAGTATGTAAAGTATTATATGTATAAAATGGAGATGGAATAAAGCCTAAAATAGTTTTTGAACTATCAATATAATCAGTTCTATCTTGAAAATAGTTTATGTATGCTCTAATATCTCTATCTTTATAGTAAATACCAGTATAAAGATAGTCTATATCAGTACTATTTTCCTTTGGATCTATATTTAGACTATGCCCCATGAAGTCATCAGTTGAGGCACTACCGGCTTGTAATTCAAATCTAAAATTGCTCTTTTTTACAAGTCCATAAAAATTTGTCAAATTTTTATTTTTTGAAAGTGGGTTATTGTTATAATAGACTTTTTTTCTTTTAAGATCTTTATTGTCGATATAAAACATGTATGAAAAATCACTTAAACTTTTTGCAGAAAATCCATAAAACTCTTTTGTCCCATAGCTTCCTAAACTTACTCCTACAAGATCGCTCTCTTCTCTAGTGGGTTCCTTTGTGTAGCACTTGATAGTAAACCATGATGACTGTATGCCAAACTCTTGAGAGGGAACTCCTAAATAGACCTCTATATGATCTATAAAGCCTATACTCATCTGCCCAAATAGTCTTAAGGCATTTCCATTATAGGGGGTAACAAGCTCTTTGTCATTTATATATACTTTTATATTGTTTAAAGTATCTGGTTGATATGGAAAGTAAAATGGTGATGTAAAGCCTAGATTGTCCTCATTATACCTTGTAAAAGGAATTTTGTCTATTATATCTTTGAGAGTTTTTACCTGCATTTTATCCAAATCTTGCCTAGTATAAACTATCAAAAAACCAGCACTCTCCTTTTTTGTTTGATTTGATAGATCTGCAGCTTTTTCATACTTTTTTAATAGTTGATCTATAGATATATTATCGCAGAGCAAGGAGCTATCAAAAAACAATAAAAATCCAATCACAAACCCAATCAAATATCTCACTATCATATCCTCTTATATACTTGTATCAATATTATACCTGGTTTTATATTAATATTTGATTTAATAGTCTAAGTATTAGTAAAAATATGATAAAATACCAAAAAAATTTAGGAGAAAAATTGTGAAAGCAAAACTTGATATATTAAAAACAGAGATTGAAAAAAGTAGCAAACTAAAAGATAGCGAGAAGGAGTTAGCACTAAATAAAATAAAAGAGTGGTATATAGAAGATAGGGCTGAAACAGCAGGAGTGCTTAGTAAAGAGCTTATGAAAATATCAGCTAAAATTACTCCTATTTTGGAAGAGATTGGGCTAATATAATATATTTCATGGACTATTTTATTCATCTGCTTCTTAATTTTGCAGATAGTATAGGCTATCTTGGTCTATATTTATACATGTTTTTAGTGGGGACATTTATACCTGTGCCTAGTGAATTGATCTTGATACCAAATGGCTATCTTGCCTCAATAGGAAAGAAAAGCTATCTTTTGTTACTCTTTTTTGGTGCCTTTGGTAGCTTAAGTGGTGCACTATTTAACTATCACTTTGCACTCTATATTGTCAAAAAATTTTTAAAAGGCAAAAGAGTACTTAGAAAGATAAGTAGATTTTTTAAAGAGCATGGCAAAATTTCAGTCTTTTT
>JALVXV010000095.1 GCA_027038235.1 Campylobacterales bacterium
ATTTACAAAAAGAAGTGGTATGAAGAAAATCTAAGTGGACTTATCCCTGTATGTGCTCCAGATCTAAATATAGATACTTGGAGATACTATACACCTGCTTATGATCTTGATCAGAGAGTTTTGATAAAGGCTGGAGCCATTAGACAAAAGTGGATAGATCAAGGACAGAGCCTCAATATCTTTATGAAGCTTGAAAATGCAACAGGCAAATATCTTCATGAGATTTACTCACTTGCTTGGAAGCTAGGTGTAAAGTCAACATACTATCTAAGAAGTCAATCTCCTCAAAGCGAACAAGACATAGCAGATAGAACAGGAGAGTGTTTAAGTTGCCAGTAGATAGGATTTGGGATTTGGGATTTAGGATTTAGGATTTAGGTATATTTTCCGTTGCCCGTATGTTTAAATTTGTAATATTTTTCCTTTTTTTTAAAAAAAGAATTATAATAGAAACTTTTATAAGTTTTATAAAAGTTACAACTTGGTATCATAAGAAACATTAATTTTAAAAAATTTTAAGGAGTGTTAATGAAAAAAGTTTTAAGTGTAGCTGCTGCTACAGTTTTGGTTAGTAGTGCTTTATTTGCAAAAGAGGTAAAGATTGGTGTTGTATTGCCTTTGACAGGTCCTATTGCAGCATTTGGTCAAACAAGTAAAGGTGGGCTTGATATAGCTTATGCACAAAATAATAAGCTAAAAAATGGTGATGAGATCAAGCTTATAGTTTTGGATGATAGAGGTGATAAGGTTGAAGCTGCGACTGCGGTTAAGAGACTTATCAATAAAAATAATGTAACAGCGATTTTAGGTGAAGTTGCTAGTTCAAACTCTATGGCTATGGCTCCAGTTGCCGAGAATGCAAAAACACCTATGATAACTCATGCATCAACCAATCCAAGAGTTACAAAGGGTAAAACATTTGTAACAAGAGCATGTTTTATAGATCCTTTCCAAGGTGCGGTCGCAGCAAACTATGCACTTAGCAAAGGTATGAAAAGAGCTGTTATAGTTACAGATGCAAAGCAAGACTACTCAGTAGGTCTATCTAAAGCCTTCAAAAAAGCTTATACAAAAGGTGGTGGTAAAATAGTAGGTAGAGTTCTTATAAACTCTGGAGATAAAGATTTTAATGCTCAAGTTTCTACTATTAAGTCATTAAATCCAGATATCATAGCTTTTACTGGTTATTATCCAGAGGGTGCACTACTTGCTAGACAAGCAAGAGCTGTAGGAGTTAAAGCTCCATTTATTGGTGGAGATGGCTCAGGATTTCCAGAGCTTATTAAGATAGGTGGTAAATCAGTTGAAGGTTTTATGTACACTGATCACTTTAATGAAGCTGCTGCAACAAGTCCTGAAGCAAAAGCTTATGTAAAGGCTTTTCATGACAAGAATCATAAGGCAGCTGACTCTATGGGTGCATTAGCAGCTGATGCTTATGGCATGATACTTGCAGCTATGAATAAGTGTATAGATGCAGGTAAAGCTCCGACTGACAAAGTCTGTGTCAATAACAATCTAAGAAATACTAAAAACTATCATGGTATTACAGGTGTGATAAATATAGATGAAAATGGAAATGCTGTCAAATCAGCAGTTGTTAATGTTGTTAAAGATGGCAAGTTTGCTTATCTAACAACTGTCAATCCATAAAATACTACTTGCCCCGATAATCATCGGGGCATATCAACATGCTTTCTACACAAGTCAAAAAAATTAAAAGAAATCTTTCAAATTTAAAAAATAATTATGAAATATTAAGATATTATTATAATCACAAATTAAAATAGGGTGAAATATGGACTTTTCAACTTTTATGCAGCAAATGGTCAATGGTGTAAGTCTTGGTAGTATGTATGCACTTATCGCTATAGGCTACACGATGGTTTATGGAGTGTTAAGACTTATAAACTTTGCTCATGGCGATATAATGATGGTAGGTGCTTTTACTGCCTATGTAGCTCATGCAGCAGGAGTTCCATTTGAACTATCTGTATTGATAGCTATAATTGTAGCAGTAATAGTGGGAGTTTTAACAGATAAAATTGCATATAAGCCATTAAGGGATGCTCCTAAGATATCTTTGTTGATTACTGCTATTGGTATAAGTTTTTTCTTGGAAAATCTATTTAATGTATTGTTTGGTGGAGTGCCAAGAGCATTTTCTGCTCCAGACTATCTTACTCAAACTCTACATATCGGCAATGTTATAATGCCTATGATGGTTTTTATAGTACCAGCAGTTACATTGGTGCTTTTAGCAATAATTCTTTGGATACTTTATAGAACAAAATATGGAATGGCCATAAGAGCTTTAGCTTTTGATATTCCAACAGTAAAACTGATGGGAATAAATGCAGACTTTATCATTTCGATAGTTTTTGCTCTTGGTTCAGCACTTGCTGCAGTAGGTGGAGTATTTTATGCTGTAAGTTATCCCTCTATTGATCCATTGATGGGGGTTATTGTAGGTCTAAAAGCATTTGCTGCTGCAGTTCTTGGAGGTATTGGTAGTGTTGCTGGAGCAGTTGTTGGTGGATTTATTTTAGGTTTTACCGAAATTGTTGTAGTTGCATTTATGCCCGATCTTGGAGGATATAAAGATGCATTTGCATTTATTTTCTTAATTCTTGTATTGCTATTTAAGCCAACAGGTATTATGGGCCAAGATTTAGATAGAAGTAGATTTTAGGGAGTTTATGATGTTGATAGAAAAAAAACACTTTTTACAGCTATTTTTTTTGGTTGCTACAATTTGGTTTATATGGTATGCACAAAATCACATGGATCCGTATTCAGTCAGTATTTTAAATAATATTGCGATTTTTGCCATACTGGCTCTTAGCTACAATCTTATCAATGGAATAGCAGGGCAGTTTTCACTAGAGCCAAATGGTTTTGTGGCCATTGGAGCATATGTAACGGCTCTATTTTTGATCCCAGCAGATACAAAGATAGACATGTTTGCACTTGAAGATCCTGCTCCTATAATTATGGCTATGCAATCATCTTTTTTACCAGCTTTGATAATAAGTGGTATCGTTGCTGCGGCAATTGCATTTATCCTTTCTGTTCCTGTTTTTAGAGTAAGGGGTGATTATCTTGCTATTGTAACACTTGGTTTTGGATTTATTATAAGAATATTTGCCATGAACAATCCAAAATATACAAATGGTGCAATGGGGTTAAATGATATACCATCCGTTGCTAATTTGTATTGGTGTGGCTTTATTGCACTTATAACCTTTATAGTAATGATAAATATCATCTACTCAAAATTTGGAAGAGCAATGAAAGCGGTAAGAGATGATGAAGATGCTGCAACCGCAATGGGTGTAAATACATTTTGGATGAAAACTTATGCCTTTATGACGAGTGCATTTTTTGAAGGTATTGGTGGAGGACTTATGGCATCTTTGCTTACAACTATTTCGCCTGATCAATTTACATTTTTGCTAACTTTCCAACTTCTTATCATTATCGTTTTGGGTGGACTTGGAAGTATGAGTGGAGCAATCCTTGGAACTATTTTGGTAATGGGTGGAAGTGAGTGGCTTAGATTTTTAGATCAGGATATGTCGCTTTTTGGATACCACACAGGAGCCCATCCGGGTCTTAGAATGGTGGTTTTTTCAATTTTACTTATTATTTTAATGCTTTTTGCTAGAAAAGGATTGTTTGGCAATAAAGAGTTAACTGAAATTTTTAAAAGGACAAAAAAATGATCCTTGAAATAAAAAATGTTACTATGAAATTTGGCGGAGTTACCGCGATAGACAATCTAAGCTTTGGAGTAAAATCGGGAGAGATTTTTGGTCTAATTGGACCAAATGGTGCTGGAAAAACAACGATATTTAATATAATTACAGGTAACTATAAACAAACAGAGGGTGAAGTCTTTTTTTTACATGAATCAATTTCAGGCATAAAGCCTAATATCATAGTTCAAAAGGGCATAGCAAGAACTTTTCAAAATATAAGACTTTTTAAGAGTATGACAGTACTTGATAATGTCTTAATTGGTTTTCACAATGATGCAAATTATACATTTTTTGAAGCAATTTTGAGGCTACCTAGATACTTCTCAAATGAAAAGAGATTGAGAGTTGCAGCTATGGATATACTAAAGAGATTTGGTATCGATCAGTTTGCTGACTATCCTGCTACTGCACTAAGCTATGGCAATCAAAGAAAGGTAGAAATTGCTAGAGCTGTAGCAACTGAGCCAAAACTTCTTTTACTTGATGAACCAGCCGCAGGGATGAACCCCATTGAAACAGAAGATTTATCAAATATTATAAGAGATATCAAAGAGGAGTATGGTTTAACTATCCTTTTAATTGAGCATGATATGAAATTTGTAAATAATATGTGCGATAAGGTTTTAGTACTTGATTATGGAGAAGAGATTTTTGAAGGAAAGCCTAGCGATGCAATCGTGGATAAAAGAGTAATTGCAGCTTATTTGGGAGATTTTACACATGCTTAAAGTAAAAGATTTGGAAGTTTATTATGGTGTTATAGCAGCGGTTAGAGGTATAAATTTCTCTGTAAAAGAGGGTCAAATTGTTACTCTTATAGGTTCTAATGGTGCAGGAAAGACTTCAACTCTTAATGCTATTGTAAATAGTATCAAAAAAAAGGGTGTAGTTGACTACTATGGAGTAGATATAGCAAAGCTTAAGACCCATGAGATTGTTAAAAGAGGTATCAGCATGGTCCCAGAGGGAAGAAGAGTTTTTATCAACTTGACAGTAGATGAAAATCTAAGAATGGGAGCATTTAATAATGATGAAAACTTTGAAACATTAAGAGATGAAATGTATGAAATTTTCCCAAGACTTGCAGATAGGAAAACTCAACTAGCAGGAACAATGAGCGGAGGAGAGCAGCAGATGTTAGCGATCGCAAGGGCACTTATGAGTGAACCAAAGCTACTTATGCTTGATGAGCCAAGCTTGGGACTTGCTCCTAAGATTGTAGGAGAGCTTTTTGAGATTATTAAAAGACTTAAAGAGAGTATTACTATCTTGCTAGTAGAGCAAAATGCTTTTGCAGCATTGCAGATAGCTGATTATGCCTATGTTTTAGAAAATGGAGAGATTGCACTTGAGGATGAGGCAAAAACACTACTAGGCAATGATGAGGTTAGAAAGAAATATTTAGGGGGATAGATAGGTCTTCAACTTTAATTTTTAAGCTTTAAGTACTACTGCAACAAACTCTATTGCAAAGTTTTAGATAGGATCACCCTATCTTCTACTTGCTTTTATCTTGACAAGCTTGACAAATACCCTCAAAGGTTATCAGGGTATTTGTTATCTTGTAGCCACTATTTTTTGAAGTATTGTTTATTAGCCAACTATTATCAACTATTATATCTTTCAACTCCGCACACTCTATGCAAAAAAGATGAGCATGAGAGTTTTTTGTTATCTCATATCTTGTCTTATTGTGAGGGATTTTAACCTCTGTTAAAAAGCCATTATCTATCATTGCATTGATATTTTTATAGACTGTTGCCAAGGAGATATAGGGAAATACTATTTTAAGAGATTTGTAGAGGTTGTCTATATCTATATGCCCACTCTTTTCTATCTCATCTATCAAATACAATCTTTGAGGTGTTGCTTTTAGATTATAACTTTTTAAAATCTCTTTGTAATCTTTCATAATAGTATCCTATCTCTTTATCCCAAATTTTGCAATAGACTTCAATCTATAGCCTTCAACTTTTTTTAAACCTCTAATCTTCAAGCACAAGCGATACTACAACAAACTCTATTGCAAAATTTGGGTTTATCTAAAATTTTAGAATTGTACAAAAGGTTACCACTGAATGTCAATAAAATAGGTGGTTACTTGTAAAAAATAATATTTAGTTAATAATAATTTTCTTTTGATAAGATTATAGGGTTTTTAGAGATGCCATATAGAGTTAAAATGAGATAGTATGAAAGTTATAAATGTAGTGCTTGTGGAAATGGGGTGAAAGTTCAAATGTTGGTGGAGGTGCACATGTATGTTGCAATAAGGAGTAGAATTTTACTACTCTTTATTGCCATCTTTATCTTGTTTTTTGGTTGATTTGATTGCTCCTTCGATAGCATTTTTTGCCACTTCCCAAGCTCTAAGTCCTAATTTTTTTGAATCTTTTGCAACCTGTTCGATATCCTCTTTGTTTATCTTTTTTATCTTCTTTTCTATTTGTAAATTGCTTAGCTTTGCTGATAGTTTTTTTCTAAATTCATTTACCTTTGGACTCTCTTTAAGCTTTTCAACCTTTCTTAAAATACTCTCTTTCGTATCTGTTGTTATCCTCATAAGCTTCGTTGCAGAGCTATTTAATTCTAGTATAATATCTTCTAAAATATCTTTTGAGATTCCAACTGAATCTTTTGAAGCATCTTTTAATAAAGCAAGAAAATCACTATTTAAATCTATGATATTTAAACCCTCAAATAGTATCTTCTCCTCTTTTTGATCTCTTATTTCATCAGGTAAAAATTGTAAATTTTTATTGAACTCTTTTATAGCATTTGCGATACCATTTTTTATACCTAAAGTTGTTCCTTTTAGTATCTCTTTTGCAACAGCTTGATACTCATCTGCAATATTTACTGCAGTACTTAGGATGGTTTTTGCAACTTCAAGAGTCTTATCTTTTGAAAAATCATCCCCTTGAATTGTTTGAAAAACTAGATTTTGTATAATAGCTTGTGTAACATCTTGAATATTTTTTTGATTTTCTACTGTTGTAATGATGGCCTCTTCTGTAGTCTCTTTTAAGATACCAAGCAGCAGGAGCTGTTTTAGCTTAGTATCACTAATAGCCTTTTCAAGAAAAAAAGATGTCTGTTTATCAGTACTATTTGAAAAATTCTCTATACCTTTGTAAATATCTTGTAAGTTATCTTTTAACTCATTTTTTTCTACCTCTATCTCTTGGTTGAGCCTAGCAACAAGGGAGATTTTTTTATATATTTCACTCTCCTTTTCATAGGAGATAGCCTTTATGCTACCATCTATTACAGATGATATTGTACTGATATTCTCTATATTTTCACTTTTTAAAATTTCTATATAACTCTTTATAAGCTCTACTACTTTTCTCTTTTTGTTATCACTTTTTTTCAATCTGCTTATCTTTTTCTTTGTTATCTTATAACATGCAGTTTTTATATTTTTTTCTAGTTTTTCTACCTCTTTTTCATTGCCAATGATATTTAAAAACTCATCTTTTAAATTTTGCATTCTATTTCCTTCATATTATTATTTTGATATTTTTATCTTTTTTCAAAGACTCATATATGCCCTTTCTATCCTCGTCGCTATGAACTATAAGAGATAATATATAGCTATCATACTTGCCATTTTTGCTTTTTTTGGAGAAAGTAAGTTTATAATTTCTACTACCTAATAACTCTTTTATCGAATTTTTAAGATCATCTGTTGCATCAGTTATGAGTTTATATTCCCAGTTAGTTGGATATGTTAGTCCAAGCTCTTTGTCAAGATTTTCGCTTGAAGTGTCCACTTTTACCTCCGCTTTTTTCCTCAAGCATTATATCCTTTAGAATCATTGATTTATCGATAGCTTTCGCCATATCATATATAGTAAGAAGTCCTATACTAACTCCTGTTAGTGCCTCCATCTCTACTCCGGTCTTGCCTTTTAATTTTGCTGTTAGTGTTAGTTTGAACCCAGGCAACTTTGGCAACTCCTCAATATCACAATTTAGCGATGTTAGCATAAGAGGATGACACATAGGGATGAGTGAACTTGTCTGCTTTGCTCCCATGATAGAGGCTATGACCGCAGTTTGTAAAACAGGACCCTTTTTTGTCTTGTTTTGCACTATCATATCAAAAGCCTCTTGACTCATCTGTATAATGCCACTTGCCTTTGCAACCCTTGAAGTATCCTCTTTTGGAGAGACATCTACCATTTTTGGTCTATCTTTTTCATCTAAATGTGTTAATTGCATCTACTATCCTAAAAAAAATTTCTTTTATTTTACCATATTTGGTATAATATTGTATGAAATATTTAGAACTTATAGAAAAAAATGACTATATTCACCTATATTGTATAAATTCATGGGATATGTATCATGCAAAAGAGATACAAAAAGAGATAGATCAAGTAGTGTTAAAAGCTAAAAGATTTGATAAAGTTGTTATAGATCTATCACGATTAAATGATATAGATACAGCAAGTGCGATTATTATCTATGAATTTATGGAGCTTTTAAAAAGGGAAAAAAGTGTAGAGTTTTTAAAAGCAAACAAGGATGAAGAGAGGCTTATAGGATTTATTGACTCTTGCATTGTCAAAGAGAAAAATACCCCTATTGCTACAAAGCCATTGAATATTTTAGAAAGAGTAGGTAAATATTTTATTGATTTTCTTGTTGATATTTGGCTATTTATTGGATTTGTGGGAGAGAGTAGCATCTCCTTTTTAAACTATATCTTGCACCCAAGTAAAATAAGATACAAATCAATCATCAAAGGGATCGAAAATGCAGGAGTAAATGCACTACCGATTATCGCACTTACATCTTTTTTAGTCGGTGTTGTTATAGCTTATCAAAGTGCCGTACAGCTTCAAAAGTTTGGTGCAAATATTTTTATAGTTGATATGATAGGCATATCGGTCGTAAGAGAGTTGGCACCACTAATTACAGCTATAGTTGTTGCAGGTAGAAGTGGCTCATCTTATACAGCACAAATTGGTGCTATGAAGATTACTAGAGAGCTAGATGCTATGGAGACTATGGGGTTTAATCTTTTTGATTTTGTAGTTTTGCCTCGTATTATAGCTTTGATGATAGCTATGCCACTTATGATATTTTTTGCAGATCTGCTAGGAATTTTTGGAGGTATGATAGTATCTAATACTCAGATCAATATTTCATACTCTGAATTTTTAAGAAGATTGCAAAATGTTTTGGAGCTAAAACACTTTTATATAGGACTTTTAAAGGGCCCTGCATTTGCCTTGCTCATTGCAAGTATAGGATGTTTTAGGGGATTTCAGGTAAAGCAAAATAGTGAAAGCATAGGAAAATATACTACCATAAGTGTAGTCAATGCAATTTTTTTAGTTATTGCCTGTGATGCACTCTTTTCAATAATATTTACAAAGTTGGGTATTTAGATGAAAAAAAGGGTTGTAGAGGTAAAAAATGTCAAGACCATATTTGGTTCAAAAGTTGTACACGATGGTATAAATCTGCATGTGAATGAGGGTGAGATTTATGGACTTTTGGGTGGAAGTGGAAGTGGCAAGTCAACTCTTTTAAATGAGATGATAATGCTACTTAAGCCAACTGAAGGTGAAATATCAGTGCTTGGGAAAAATATCATAAATATATCAAAAAAAGATGCTTTATATCTCAAGCATAATTGGGGTATTTTGTTTCAAAGTGGAGCTTTGTTTTCATCACTAAATGTAAAAGAGAATATAGATATTTTGCTAAAAGAGTACACCAACTTAGATCAAAAGATTAGAGATGATATAATAAAGCTAAAGATAGAATTGGTTGGTTTAAAAATGGATGTTTTAGGACTCTATCCAAGTCAACTTAGTGGCGGCATGATAAAAAGAGTAGCACTTGCTAGAGCACTTGTTATGGATCCTAAGATACTATTTTTAGATGAACCAACAAGCGGATTAGATCCAGTCGCATCGCAAGAGTTTGATGATATGCTCTATAAGCTTAGAGATATGCTTGGCTTTAGTGTTGTTATGGTAACTCATGATCTTGATACTATTTGGAATATTGTAGATAGACTTGTGCTTTTGGGTGATGCAAAAGTAGTAGCAGAGGGAACTTTGGATGAAGTTTTGCAAATAGACAATCCCATAGTCAATAGCTTTTTTAAAGGAAAAAGAGGGTTGTTAAGAAGGAGAGACAATGGAAAGTAGGGCAAACTATACTGTAGTAGGAATTTTTGTATTGCTCTTTAGTGCTGGTATGATATTTTTTATATTTTGGCTAGGCAAATATGGACTTAGTGATAAATATGATCTTTATAAAATTTATACTACGGAGTCTGTTTCTGGGCTTAGTGTAGATTCATCAGTAAAATATATGGGTGTAGATGTAGGTACAGTAAAAAAAATAAGTATAAATCCAAAAAACTCAAAAGAGATTGTAATAATTTTAAAAGTAAAAAAGCATACACCCATTACAAAAGATATGTCAGCAGAGTTAAAATATTTTGGATTGACAGGACTTGCTTATATAGAGTTAAGTGGTAGCAAAAAAGCAGGAGAGCTTTTAAAAAGTAAAGATGGAGAAATTCCAGTAATTAAAACTAAACCCTCCATATATAGCAGACTTGGCACTACACTAAATGATATAACAGCTAGAACATCGATAGCATTAAACAAGCTAAGCAATCTTTTAAATGACAAAAATATAGAAAATATTAGCAAAATTATAGAAAATACTAAAGAGGTAACAGATGCATTAAAAGATTCTAAAGAGAGTATCAAAGATGTGATAGTTAATTTTGTAAAAATTGAGAAAAATATAAATGCCCTTAGCGATTCTTTAAAAAGTACTTCAAAAAAAATATCTTCCTCATCTGATGCATTTAAAGATATGTCAAAAACCATAAAAGAGGCTGCAAAACAGAAGCTTGACCAACTTGTACTATCTATCAATAGCATTTCAAGAGAGGCTAACACATTGATAGAGGATGTTCTTCGCAGTATTAATGAGGGAGATTACAACCTAAAAAAGATTTCAAATCCTGCTATTGTGCAGATCAATCAATCAATAAGGGAGTTGAAACTTTTATTGAAAGAGGGTAAAGAGATCTTAGAAGAGCTTAAAAATTCACCAAGTGATTTATTGTATAAAGAGCAGATACCAAAATTAGGACCGGGAGAAAAAATGCCATGAAACTATCACTTTTTTTATTGATTGCACTATTGTTTGGCGGTTGTACAACAAAGAGATTACCACCTATAACAAAATATACCATAGTTGAAAATAGTAAAAAGATAGACTTGCAACGAAAACTAAACTGCAAAAGTATAAAAGTAGAGTTTCCAAAGAGTAGCGATGAGATTTTTAGCAAGAATATAATATACCAAAAGGGATTACAAAAAAATTCATACTATTTTAGCAAATGGTATGAAACACCAAATTATATGCTATATAGCTCTATTTTATCTCTCTTGCAAAGAGATAAAGTTTGTAAAAAAGTACTACCCGAAGATTTTAATGGCGATACAGAGTATGTGCTAAGTATAAACATTTTGGATTTTGTTCAAAAATTCTCAAATGAAAAAAGCTATGCAAAAATAGGAGTGGTTTTTTATATTAGTGATAAAAGTGGCAATATTATAGCTCAAAAACTCTTTAATGAAAGTGTAAAATGTAGCTCAAATGATGCAATAGGTGCAGTAAAAGCATTTAACAAGACAACAGATAAGCTTATGCAAGAGTTTATTGTATGGCTAGAGAGAGTTTTATAGCTATTAATAAGCTAAAACTCTCTTTTTAATGCTTTATGATATATCTCTTTATTGTTTAGATTTAAAAATGCCTCATCATCTTCAAAGTCTATATACTCTGTATTTAAGCTTTTTGTTAATATTCTAAGCTTATGAACATCTTGTTCTATCATTTTTAAAAGCTCATCTTTGCAACTTCTTTTATAGAGTGCACACAAAGGGTGAATACCCTCTTTTGTTCTTGGCATTACTATATCAAATGCACTATTATCTCTTTCGTACAATTTTTTAAAATGCTCCATATTAAAAAAGGGAGTATCTACACTGATTGCAAAAATCTTTTCAAAGTCATGTTTTTTAAAGACACTATACATAGCAACTGCAGGTGAGTATATAAGCATAGAAGAATCATCTTTATCATAAAACTCTATATCCTCTATAAAATCTGCATCAAAGTCAAATTTATCTTTATATTTTGTGCTGATATATATATCTTTAAAGTGTGGTTTAAATTTTTCATACAAAAACTCAGATAGTGAATTTTTATTACCAAAAGGAAGAAGAGCCTTATCTTCTCCCATTCTCCTACTCTTTCCACCTGCAAAAATGATACAGGCTATATCACTATATTTCGATTCCTCTTCCATTACAAGTCTCTTGGGTCTGTAATCTTTCCAGCAACTGCACTAGCTGCAGCAACTGCTGAGTTTGCAAGATATATTTCACTACTTCTATCACCCATTCTGCCTATAAAGTTTCTATTTGTAGTGGAGATACATTTTTCACCTCTGCCTAATATTCCCATATATCCTCCTAAACATGCACCACAAGTAGGATTGCTAAAAACTGCTCCAGCTTCACAAAATATATCAGTTAGCCCCTCCTTTTGTGCTTGAAGTGCTATTTTATTGGTAGCTGGAGTTATTATCATTCTGGTTTTTTTCGCTACCTTTTTACCTTTTAATATCTTAGCTGCAATTCTTAGATCTTCAAGTCTTCCATTTGTGCAACTTCCTATAAAAACCTGATCAATTTCTATATCATCTTTTGTAGCTTGTTCTATATATTTTCCATTTGAGGGAAGGTGAGGATAGGCTATAACTGGGCTTAAAGAGGATACATCTATCTCAATACTCTTTATATAGTTGGCATCTATATCACTATAAAAATATTTTGGCTCATCTCTTAAGGTTTTATTTTTTAAGAACTCTTTTGTTATATCATCTGCTGCAATGATTCCATTTTTTGCACCAGCCTCTATAGCCATATTGCAAAGAGAAAATCTATCATCCATGCTTAAATACTCTATGGCATCACCAGTAAACTCCAATGTTTTATATAAAGCTCCATCAACTCCAAGTATCTTTATAACTTCAAGTATGATATCCTTTCCATATATATGCTCTGCAGGTCTTCCTTTTAAAACTACTTTGATAGCCTCAGGCACCTTAAACCAGTTTTTGCCAGTTACCATAGCATAAGCTAGATCAGTCGAACCCATTCCAGTTGAAAATGCACCCAATGCCCCATGAGTACAAGTATGAGAATCTGCTCCAATAATCACATCTCCTGGTATTACAAGCCCCTTTTCTGGCAAAAGAGCATGTTCAATACCCATATCTTTTTCATCAAAAAATAGCTTTAAATCATGCTTATATGCAAAATCTCTACTTATCTTTGCCTGATTCGCACTAGCAATATCCTTTGCAGGTATAAAGTGATCCATAACAATAGAGAAGTTATCAGGCTTTGCCAATTTCTTAGCACCAATATCCTCAAAAGCTTTTATAGAGATAGGAGTGGTAATATCATTTCCTATGATCATATCTATCTCACAGTCGATAATATCTCCTGCTTTTACATCTGTGCCTACATGAGCACTAAAAATCTTTTCCGTAATTGTTTGTTTCATAATTCCTCTTTAAATTGTCCAAAAATATACAATATATCTTGACACAATGAATTATACTGTAAAATTTTGGGATTGTTAACACCAACAGGTATTTTACCTTAAAAATTTTTAACAGTAAATAAAAATTGGATCTATCTAATTATATATTATTGTTTCAAATATCACAAACAGTATTATTTTTACAAAATTTAACCTCAATTTAAGCATTGTTGCTATATAATTTCGTCCTTGTTTAACAGAACGAGGTAGAAAAAGCTCTTTTAGATTAAAGCTTTTTCATGTTATTTAAAAACATATTAATG
>JALVXV010000096.1 GCA_027038235.1 Campylobacterales bacterium
TCTACTCTCATTTGATGAATTACAAAAAAGAGAGTTATCTTTATATTGACTTTGGCGATACAAGAGTTGATACTAAAACTTTACAACCAAATTTACAAAACTTTATTTATAAGAAAGATATCAAACTTTTAATTTTGGAAAATTTTGATTTTAGTTTTGATATTCCAAAGTGTGATGAAATCATTATATCAACCAATAGATATAAAGATATAGAGGGCTTTGATAGCATCAGTTTTTATCCACTAGATTTTGAGGAGTATATAGCATTTGATAAAATGCACTCAAAAGTAGAAAATATATTTAATGCCTTTGCAAATGGTGGAACCTACCCCCAAATTGTACTTTCAAATGAAATAGATAAGATAAAACATCTCCAACATTTAGCACACTCTATAACAAAGGATGAAAAACAGTTTATTATTTTAAAAACCTTTTCATCTTTTCAAGCCCAAGTAGTATCACTTTATCAAGTTTTTAACAAGCTTAAATCCAATATTAAAATATCAAAGGATTTTTTCTACGAATTGGTTGATGATTTAAACCAAAGACAAATCATACTCTTTTTAGAAAAATATAATCATCCAAAAGCAGGTAAAAAACTATTTTTGATAGATTTTGCACTCAAAAATGCTCTTAATTTTGAAAAAGATTTTTTAAAGAGGTTAGAAAATATTATCTTTTTAGAGATCTATAAAAGAAAAAAGAGTATCTACTATACAGATGAGATAGACTTTTATCTGCCCGAAGAAGATAGTGCTATACTTGTGATACCCTTTTTGCCTCCAGCTTTATTAAGAAATAAAATCATTAAAAGAAAAAAAGCCTTTAAGAAACTAGGCATCAAAAGTGTCTATATTATTAGCCTAGGCAATGAGGACGAATTTAAAAATGATGGCATTAATTACGAAATCATCCCATTTTGGAACTGGGCAGGAAGTTTGTAAAAAGTGTTGGGTGTTGGGTGTTAGAAAAGAGTGGTTTTAAATCTCAACACTCAACACTCAACACTCAACACTCAACACTCAACACTTAACACTTAACACTTAACACTTAACACTCAACACTTAACACTTAACACTTCATTTCGTATCCACTTCTTTTTTATAGTAGCCACTTATCTTTGCATTGCTTATACTAACCAATATAAACCAGCGACCCGGCTTAGTTATATCAAATTGTGGAAAGATATATTTACCATCTCTCTCTTTTGAGTTAAGCTTTATATCATATCTATCATCATCGGGTCTTGTTATTTTGACATTTATTGTTAGATTGTCTGCTATTTTATCTGTATATCTATCAGTTACAACAATATTTAAACTATTTTTACCTAGTTTAAATTGAGAGGTTTTTATCTTTACACTATATTGTTTATCAAAGAGCTCTTGCTCTTTTTGAATCTCATTTATATGGTTATCAACATTTTGATACTTTTTTAGGTATGCCTCATCCATTTGAACTGGATGTTTTAATGCTACTATGATAGTTCCAGCACTCATAGCAATTACAGCTAATATAGCTATAGTAATTCCATATGGCCAAAAGCTTTTATTGTTCTTTTTCATATATTTGTCCTCTAATGTAGATCATTTTCTCTTTTTGTATAAAATCTTCTTTCTTATATACATTATTACAAAATATATAAATGTGCCATAAATAATAACTCTTAATATATTTACAAGGACTCTATTGGTATTGCCTACACTTGAGTTTAATTTTACATTTAATTTATTTGCAACTCTATCTGCTATATCAGCATATCCATTTAGCATAGCTGCTGAGTATTTATCTTTTCCCTTTCTTGAGGTAAGTATAGGTATAATAGTTCCTGTAAATGGACTTAGTATCTCATCAATATCTATCAATTTAGTAGTTTTATGTGAAGTGATTATATCAACTTTTTGTTCATTTGAAGCCATAGTTAGCAAAATAAAAGGCTTATGCAATTTTGAAGTAAGACTCTTTTCAAAATCTTTTATCTTTTGATTGTTGATAGATTTTTTAGCACACAAATAGAGTGAGATTCCTGTCTTTTCTTTAACTTCTGTGCCAATTTTAACTATTTCCCCTATTGCTCTTTGATTTACTAGATCATCATTACAGATGATCAGATCACTACTAGCATATAATGAACTAAAAGCGAATAAATAAATAAGGGCGGCTTTAAACCACCCTTTATAAAAGTTTTTAGACAATTTTTAACCTAAAAATAGATGATGTGGAGTCAAAACCGCCCATAAAGATATAAGGGCTGTCAAAACTAGTCCCCAACCTGATAACTTATATAATAAATCTCCCATTTCAACTCCTTTTTACTTTACAAACTCATAGTGCTTGTAATTGTCATCACTTTTAAACTTTATACCTTGTGGATCTTTTATCTTATAAAATTTATCTGCATTTTGTTTTTGAATGCCTATGTCCCAAACAGTTAAAAACACCAATATACTTAAAAGCAATACAGTAGCAATCAATCCGCCCATTAAGCCATTAAGATTGAAGCACAATCTTCTTGTAGGATTTTCTTCATTTAGTCTCATATCTTCTCTCCTATTGTCTTAATGTATCTACATAAGTAGCTACAGCTTTTTTCTGAACATCTGTTAAGATACCTTTGATAGCAGGCATTCTTCCAAGTATTCCTTTTTTACCATGAGTTAAAACATGTTCAACTAAAGTTTGATCATAAGCTACCAAGTTAGGTGCAGTTCCACCGTTGCCTTTTCCATCTTGTCCATGACAACCAGCACAAGCAGCAAATCCGTCAGGTGCTTTACCCTTTAATCCACCAGCAACATAATCAGCTATCTTTTTAGCCATATCACCACTTGCCATACCTGCAGGCATTTCACCTAGAGCATATCCCATAGCCCCTTTTCCATCACCTACTTTTGTATCTCCAAGTGCAACTGAACCTTTTTTGATAACATCAAGAACTTGTTTAGCTGTAATTCTATGTCTAAAGTCTTGAGCCTTTCCGTTAAGTCCATCACCGGTAATACCATGACAAGGTGCACAGTTGTTGATAAATACACCCTCACCCATATTTTTTAGAGTCTCTTTATCAGCATTTGCCCATTTTTTTTGAAATACTTTATTGTATGCTTGAGTCTCCTCATTCCATTGACCTATTTGGGAAAACGACCACAAAGGATACCCAGCTAGTGCATACCATATCCACCATATAATAGTTCCTACAAATGCCATACCCCAACCTGTAGGTATAGGGTTGTTGTATTCACCTACTCCATCCCACTCTTCACCTGTCAATTCACCCGTACTCTTATCGGTCTTCATCTGTCTTATATATTTACCTGCTACAAA
>JALVXV010000097.1 GCA_027038235.1 Campylobacterales bacterium
AAAAAGGATAACATGTGGGGGCAACTGTGAGAAAAAACTTTGTATTTGACAAACAGGTTTCCATCCATCTTGAAGAACTTGCTAAAGATGCAAAACAATCAATGACTGCACTTTTACAAGAGATGATTGAAAATAGATATAGACAAATAAAGGCAAAAAAACGACTTCAAGCATTTGATCGTCTAAAAGGTTCTGCTACAGGTCTGCTTAGCAAGGAGTCTATCCAATCCATCAAGGCTGAGCTTGAAATATAAAAGAGTTTTTTTAGATGCAAATATTATCCTTGATATATATGATAAGAAAAGACCTTTTTACAAAGAGAGTTCAACGGTTATTTCTTTGCTTTTACGACAAAGTGAGATAGAGCTATTTACCTCTTGTGATATTATCACAACTTTGTATTATATTCTTTCAAAAAAAGGGAAAAAAGATGCATTAGATTCTATACTTGCCCTAAATGAACTCTGTAATATTGTTGAATTTTCAAACATTGAGATAGATGAGAGTTGCAAACTAATGAAAGAAAATAAAAATTTTACTGATTTGGAAGATACTATTCAATATATTATAGCTAAAAAAGCTTCTTGTGATTTGATTTTATCTAATGATAAAAAATTTGTTTCTGATGAAATAACTTTAATGAGTAGCAAAGAATTTTTATCAAGTGTGTTCAATGAATGAAGATAGTAACAAGATTTGACCAAGAAACATAGTCATCTTTTTGGTATAAATTGTTAAAATAGAGATACCCTTAAATATAAAAACCTATACTATTAGACACTTTTTGTCCATTAACTCCTGTATAATTTCACTATAAATACTGGAGTTTTGGATGGATAAAACAAACAACTACATCATAGCTTATGATATATGTGATGATAAAAGACTTGCTAAAGTTGCCAAACTCATTTACTCCTATGCTCTTGGCGGACAAAAGTCGGCTCTTGAAGCTCCTTTGTCAAAAGATGAACTTCAAGAGTTGGTAGATAAAATTCTCTCTATTACAAAAAAAGAGGATAAGATCAATATTATACCGTTTGAAGGGAAACCGGCTCTTTTTGGAAAGGCTAACTTTTTAGAGTATCACAGTGGGGTTATCATAGTATGAATATATCCATCATAGACAAAAAAGATACAACTCTAACTTTTCAAAATAATACCATAAAATTTGATGATATAAAGTTGCCTACAAGGTTAACCGATACTATCATCATAACTTCAAATGTTACCGTAGATACAAAAGATATTATCAAGATAACAAATAGTGGAGTAACTTTTATATTTGTAGATTTATACTCAAACAGATCAACCATAGCTACTTCAACTGAGCAAAAAAATGCAGATTTAAAACTAAAGCAGTATCAAGCTTTATCAAAAAGGCTCTATATAGCCAAGTATATCATCAGCGAAAAGATAAAAAGACACACATTTCAGCTTGGACTAAATGGAGTTGCTTTGGACAACTCTATTTATCTTTCAAAGCTAGAGCAAACTAAAGATATAGAGGAGCTTTTAGGAGTAGAGGGGAGTTTTTCAAGAGAGTATTTTGGACACTATTTTTTGCTCTTTTCAAAAAGACTTCATAGCGGAAAAAGGACAAAAAGACCGCCGAAAGATCCGTTAAATGCACTTCTTAGCTACTTTTATACCCTGCTTTACAGTTTGCTTACAGTTAGGCTTTTGGCAAACGGTTTTGATCCAAGCATTTCATATCTTCATACTCCTTTTAGATCTCACCAAGCTTTGAGTTCGGATATTCTGGAGCTTTTTAGAGATAGGGTAAATCAATTTGTAAAAATTATCATAGATAAAAAAATTGTTGAGATGGAAGATTTTACCAAGAAAAATGGCGGAGTATATCTAAGATATGATGGTAGAAAAAAGCTTTATAAACCCCTAAAAGAGCTTTGGGACGGCTTGGAGCCAAATATATCAAATGAGATAGCAAATCTAAGAGCGATTATATCGTGATTAGTGATTAGTGATTAGTGATTAGTGAATGGTTGATGGGACTTTTTGAAAAGTTTAGAGTTAAAAGTTTAGGGTTTAGAGTAGTTTTTGCTACTTAGCACGATAGGAGGATTTTTCATGAAAAAAGAGCTAATTTTTAAAAATCCAAACACAAAGATAAAAGTTTTACCGACATATCTTCAGTTTTATTCAAACGGGCTTCCAATGCTTTTAAGCTACAAACATATAGCACATATTTATATCAACAAATCGATAAAAATATACCTAAATGATTTATACAAACTATCAAAAAAAGTACCTGTTTATATCATAGATCACAACGGTTACATCTTAGCAACTATCAAGGAGGAGGAGTGATGCAAAGAGCAAATTTTCTTATAACTTACGACATAAGCGATGAAAAAAGGCTTGCCAAAATAGCAAAAGCCATGGAAAGAGAAGCTTTTAGAGTGCAAAGATCAGTCTATCTATATCCAGATGCTACTATCAAGGAGATAACATCTCTTCTTGAAAAAGTTACAAAGCTTATGCATGAACAAAAAGATGACTTAAGAGTTTACAAGATCAAAAAAGGCTCCATTGCACTGCAAAGCGGTATAGACCTTGATGATCCTTATGTATTTTTGGAAAATTTAGGTTAAATTGGACTATTTATGTCCAAAGATTTTACTATAATTTTGAAATAAAATAATCCAAGGAGAAATACAATGAGAAATGCGATACTATTTAAAAGTATAACTAAGGCATATGGTGATATTTCAAAAAAAATATCCTCGTCATATAAAAGAGGATAGAAAATATACTGTTAAAAAAACTCTCTTCAAAGATGAAAAGATAACATTTTTTGATAAGTTATCAAAAATTATCAAAAGGTTTATCTAATTTCTAAGTATATTTAGATATAATAGCAATCGATATAAGTTATTTAACTTATAATTGTTAAAGTTTTATTTAAGTTTTAAATAAAATAGCATATCCCTAAATTCAGGGATTTTGTTCCTTAAAATTAGCTAAATTTTACCCATAAAGTTTTCTTTAAGAAATAAAGTCTCCTATTTTAGGGGCAAAGAGCTATTACAATTAGACCCGATTTCAAGGGGATTGAGACTTGATTTTTTCAATAATATTACAATCACTTACTTATTATTACAATTAGACCCGATTTCAAGGGGATTGAGACTAGTCCAAAACCCATGATAGTGATAACTATCTTGGAATTACAATTAGACCCGATTTCAAGGGGATTGAGACTTTCTATTTCTAAATCTTTGTATTTTTCCCATTGCTATTACAATTAGACCCGATTTCAAGGGGATTGAGACTTTGCTCCTTTCATTCTTTTT
>JALVXV010000098.1 GCA_027038235.1 Campylobacterales bacterium
CAAAATACAATCAAATAAGTGTAGGATTTCAAGCTCTCTTATCAACTGTATCAAAAGTAAACTCAATCTCTTTATTAAACTACTTATGATATAATACACTTAAAAAAAGGATATAAGATATTAAGAGAGATTTTATTTATACTTTTTTTGGGTGTTTCGGTCTTTTGTGGACTTTCAACTATACTTCTTGATGCTTCTATGGTGGGGAAGATAGGGAATATATTTGGAATGTACAATAGAGAGTATTTTGGTTATCTCTCTTTTGTTTATCCATTTTTGCTAATAGTTCCAGCATTTTTATTTTATAAATATCCTAAGTTTGATAGCAGAAAATTGGAAATTATTTTATCTGTTGTTCTTCTCTTTTTTGTGCTTATTATGTTTCAAAGTGCGATCATAGATGGAAAGTATAGTGGATATCTTGGAAATTCTATAGATAGTGCCATATCAAACTTAGTAGGTATTGGTGGGCTTTGGATATTTATAATTATGTGCTTTATTTTGAGTATCATTATACTATTTAATCTATCTTTTGAAGAGATTTTATCCCTTTTTTCTCCATCAGCTTTTGGATTTAAAAAAGAGAGAGAGACAATAAAAATAAAAGGGCAAAAAAGAGGCATACAAAAACCAAAAGAGAGTATAGATAAAATATCAAAAAGAGAGAAAGAGTCACAAAAAGAGGAGATAAAAGAGCAAAAAGAGGATACAAAAGAGATAAATGAGACTAAAGAGAAAGAGATAGAAAAAGACTCCTGTGTTGAGATTTTAAATGAGGTAGCAGAAAACAAAAAACTTCTTCAAATGATTGATATGGGCGAGGGTGAAAAACCAAAAGATTTTAAACTTCCATCAACATCTTTTTTAGAATCTCCTCCTAGAAAAGCTACCCAAATAAATGAGAGTGAAATAGATAAAAAGATAAAAGACCTTCTAAGCAAACTTGCTAAGTTTAAGATCGAGGGAGATGTTGTCAGGACTTATACAGGACCTGTTGTAACCACATTTGAATTTAAACCTGCACCTCATATCAAAGTCTCTAAGATACTAACTCTTCAAGATGATTTAGCGATGGCACTAAAAGCTAAAACTATCAGGATACAAGCCCCAATACCTGGAAAAGATGTAGTGGGTATAGAGATACCAAATAAACATATAGAGACTATCTATCTTAGAGATATACTTGAAAATGAGATATTTCAAAAGTCAACTTCGCCACTTACTATAGCACTTGGAAAGGATATAGTCGGCAATCCATTTTTAACTGATCTTAAAAAACTGCCCCATCTTTTGATAGCAGGAACCACAGGAAGTGGTAAAAGTGTAGGGATAAATGCTATGATACTTTCACTTTTATATAAAAATTCACCAGATACTCTAAAACTTATCATGATAGATCCTAAAATGCTTGAATTTTCCATGTATAATGATATTCCTCATCTAATAACACCTGTTATCATAGAACCAAAAAAAGCTATCATAGCTTTAGCAAATAGTGTAGCTGAGATGGAGAGACGATATAAAATAATGAGCCATACTAAGACTAAAAATATAGAGGGTTATAATGAGAAGGCTAAAAAAGAGGGACTAGAGAGTTTTCCATATCTTGTAATCATTATTGATGAGTTGGCTGATCTTATGATGACAAGTGGTAAAGAGGTAGAATTTTATATAGCAAGACTTGCCCAAATGGCAAGAGCTAGTGGCATACATCTCATCGTCGCTACTCAAAGACCTTCTGTTGATGTTGTAACAGGGCTTATCAAAGCAAATCTCCCCTCAAGGATAAGTTTTAAAGTAGGACAAAAGATAGATAGCAAGATTATCCTTGATACTATGGGTGCTGAATCTCTTTTAGGTAGAGGCGATATGCTCTTTACTCCTCCAGGTACTGCAGGGCTTATAAGGCTTCATGCTCCTTTTACAAAAGAGGAAAATATAGAGAAGGTTGTAGAGTTTTTAAAGTCTCAAAGAGAGGTGCAGTATGATGAGAAATTTTTAAAAGAATCAAGTGAGGGTGCTACATCTAGTAGCGGTGAAACAGGTGATGAATTAGATGAACTTTTTGAGGAGGCTAAAAACATAGTACTAAGTGAGAGAAAAAGCTCCATAAGCTACATACAAAGACGACTTCAAATAGGCTACAATAGAGCTGCTAGAATTGTTGAACAACTTGAAAACATGGGTGTATTATCATCTCCTAACTCCAAAGGACAACGGGAAATTTTGTAACATTGTTTGGGAAAATTTTTAAATAAATCAAATAAATATCTCTTTATTATAAATATTGTGGTAGAATATTGCTACTAATTTGGGAAAAATAAGGAGTTTTTATGAGTATTATTGAGGAGTATAAAGCTCACACAAAAGAGAGAGCTAAGCTTGGTGTACCGCCACTTCCTTTGAGTGCAAAACAGACTGCTGAGTTGGTAGAGTTACTTAAACTAGATCCTATACCTGAAGAGGAGTATGTTTTAGACCTACTTAAAAATCATGTAAGTCCAGGAGTTGATGATGCAGCATATGTAAAAGCAGCCTTTTTAAATGCTATCATAGTTGGTGAAGCCCACTCAAAAGCTATAGATAAAGTTGATGCTGTAAAACTTTTAGGAATGATGCTTGGAGGCTATAATGTATCACCTTTAGTTGAAGCATTAAAGCATGAAGATGTAGCTGTTGCACAAGAGGCTTGTGATCAACTTAAAAATACACTTTTAGTTTATGACTCATTTAATGATGTAAAAGATTTGATGGATGAGGGCAACTCTTATGCAAAAGAGCTTATAGAGTCTTGGGCAAATGCCCAGTGGTTTAAAAGTAGAAAAAAACTGCCCAAGGAGTTAAAAGTAACAGTTTTTAGAGTTCCGGGTGAAACAAATACTGATGATCTTAGCCCTGCAAGTGAAGCTTTTACAAGAAGCGATATCCCTCTTCATGCAAACTCAATGCTAACAGCTAAGATGGATGATCCTATAGGCACTATAAAAGAGTTAAAGAAAAAAGGCAATCCTATAGCATTTGTAGGCGATGTTGTAGGAACAGGAAGTTCAAGAAAATCAGCCATCAATTCTGTACAATGGCATATCGGAGAAGAGATCCCCGGAGTTCCAAATAAAAAAACAGGTGGAGTTATCATAGGCAATATTATAGCACCGATTTTCTTTAATACCGCAGAAGATAGCGGTGCATTTCCACTAGAGGCTGATGTAAGCAAACTTGAGATGGGTGATGAGATAGTTATCAAACCTTATGAGGGAAAGATATATAAAAATGGTGAAGTTGTAAGTGAATTTGAGATAAAACCAAACACTTT
>JALVXV010000099.1 GCA_027038235.1 Campylobacterales bacterium
AGTATTTAAAATATTCAAGCGGATTAAACTTTTTTTTATACTCTATTGCAATATCTTGATGATTTGCTAAAATATCTTCCAAACTAATTGTGGGTATTACCTATTATTAGAGGTGACCAAATAATTATCTTTTAAATTTTGGCAAGGGGAGAGAAAAGTATTGATTTGAGAGTTTTATAAGTTTTTCCAATTTTATCCTTTTCAATGCATTGAAAAAATTATAGCATATTTTTTATAATGTACTGATAATTAACCAATATTTGCTACTTTTGCATATATTTAGAAAACACTTTTTTAACTATGCCTGTTGAATAAGCAAGGGGGTTTTTTCTGATTTTGCTCTCCTCTTGGGCAATCATATAAAATAGACCATCGATACTTTTTTTAGTTACATAATCATCAAGGCTCTTTTCATTTAAGTTTATCATATACTTTTTAGCTCCTGTTTGCTTTGCTATATTTATGACACTATTAAGAATGGAGTTTGTTTGACCTTTTGAACCTATATTTGGTATATATTTTGAATAGTATCTTTTAAATTTTTCATAATAGCTCATGACATTTGTATCTCTAATACTATTTTTAACAATAGGATAGATTTTCTTATAGAGTTGTTTGGAGTTCTTTTCTCTAAAAAAATTGGTTATGCTTTCATTGCCCCCTTTTAAAAGCTTTTTAGCATCTTCAATGCTCATATTTTTGATACTATTTTTAAATATTTCATAAGTTTGAGGTACTGCTTTTTCTGCTGCATGATTGATGGCAGCATCAAATTCATCTACATATTTTTTTCCACCATATTTACTTACGATATTTGCCGCTTTTTGTAAAGAAGATGGTAGGGGTATCTTTACATGAGGATTGGCTAAAAATCCATCCCTTTTAGACAAATTAGATATTGCATATTTTGTTCCACTTTGTAAAGCCTCTTTGATAGCTGATACTCTATCATTTGATGTAATAGATGAAGAGGTAGAAGTAAGAAGTGAGCTATTGTTAACTACACTATTTAACAGATCTCCAAAACCTCCTGCATAAGAGATCAAGGCAAAACTTATAAAAAGAATTATCTTTTTCATTATATCTCCTTACTTAAGATATATGGATTTCTTTGGGCAGTTGGCATTATGAGAGTATGTTGGATATTGACATGTTCGGGTACATTTAAGATATAGATGATAAGATAGGCGATATCTTCAGCACTTAAGGGTTTATATCCTTCATAAACCTTTTTAGCCCTTTTTTCATCTCCTTTAAATCTCACATTTGAGAAATTGGTTTCAACTGCTCCGGGTTCTATGCAAGATACTCTTATATTTGTTCCTGCAAAGTCTATATTTAAAGTATCACTTAGCATTCCTACTGCTGCTTTTGTAGCACAATAGACATTGCCTTTTGGGTATCCCATGATACCTGCAATACTTCCAAGGTTTATAATATGCCCCTTATTCCTTTTTCTCATTTGAGGAGCTATTGTTCTTGTAACATATAAAAGACCTTTGATATTGGCATCTATCATCTCTTCAAAATCTTCTAAATCTGCCTCATCAAATCTATCAAGACCTGCTGCAAGACCTGCGGAATTTATAAGAATATCTATATCAAATTTATCAACCAAAGCTTTAGTATTTTTTAAGCACTCCTCTTTGTTAGTTACATCAAAACATACAGTTTCTATCTTATTGTAATCTCTTTGGAGTTTATTTTTTAGATGGTCAAGTTTCTTTTGATCTCTTCCATGAAGTATCACATTTACACCCATTTGTGCTAACATTTTAGCAACCGCTTCACCTATTCCTGAAGTTGCTCCGGTTACTAAAGCACATTTGCCTTTTAGATTATTCATAACTCTCTCCTTGTTGGTAATGATATTTTACAACTTAAAGGATAAAGAATTGTTGAAGAGAGGTTTTACGGTTTGGAAATTTCCAAACCGTAAAAAAAGATCTACTGTTTTCTTGCTTTTTGTAGATAGTCATACCTTGGAAAGGCAAAGACTGTTTTTCTATAGACTACTATTTTTTTAGGATTATCTACCGCATAAGCTTTGATAATGATAGGAATTGTAGTATCTTTTGTATTGTCCTTAGATAAAACTTTATCTGTTGCTAATACTACAATCTTTCTTACCTTTTTGCCTGCATTTAGAGGAAAAGGTTTTTTTGGTTTTTTGATGTATATCTCTTTAAAAGGTGTTTTATCCTCTTTTAAAACTTCAAAGTAGTAGTTATGATTTTTATTTTCAGTATTTTGAAAGAGCATTACATAAGCATTATCTACGGTTTTACCATGATTTTCAAAGCTATAAAGCTCTGCTGATCTGTTGATATTTAAAAGCATATACTCTTTTGTAGTACTCATCCAAAATAGAGCCACCAAAGCCACAGTAAGAGCTATACCATAAGCAACAGTTCTAAATCTTAAAAATTTTGGTCGTCTATGCTCTTTAACTGCCGAGATAGAGTTCCATTCAATTAGGCTTGGTTTCCCTAAAGCTCCCATCACTTTTGTACAAGCATCAGCACACTCAAGACAGTTGATACACTCTAACTGAGTTCCCTCTCTTATATCTATATGTGTAGGACAAACTCTAACACATGCCTCGCAATAGGTACACTCTGCATCAGGATTTAATGCTAAAAGCTCTTTTTTATTGTGAACAAGTTTTTCTCCTATAGAGACCTCTGTTCTTTCATCCTCTTTATATATCTGACCGCCTCTAGCTTTGTCATAAACTGCTTGAATAGTCTCTTCATCATACATAACTGATTGAACTCTAGCATAGGGACAGACATATATACAAAAGTCCTCTTTTAGCCTTGTAATATCATATATCAAAAATGCTGCAATCCCCAAAACAAAGCCGATCATTACCATATGCTCACTTGGATTTTGTAAATATTTGAAAAAATCCTCCGGTGGAACAAAATACCACATAAAATTTGCTCCAGCTATCAAAGATAAAACTGCCCAAATAAGTATGGCAATGATCTTTTTACCTGTAGTTCCTGCTTTATCAGGGGATTGTTTGTTTTGAATACTTTTTCTTATGTGTAGAAGTTTAGTTTTGATAAGATCTCTATATATCACTCTAAAAATTGTCTGAGGACAAGTCCATCCGCACCAAACTCTTCCTCCTAATGTTGTCATAAAAAATATACCCAAAAAGAGCATAATAAGCAAAAATGGCATAAGATATAGCTCTTGCATATCAAACTTTACAAAAAAGAGATGAACTTTCATATGATCAAAGTTTAGCAAAAAGAAGTGATTGCCATTGATTTTTATCCATGGAAGT
>JALVXV010000100.1 GCA_027038235.1 Campylobacterales bacterium
ATATTTTTCAAAGATAAAAGTGTTGTAAATGCACTTGTTAAAAGCGACCTCTCTTTTAAAGATGTAGTAAATTTTAAAAACTCTCTATTGGCTTTTGCATATTTGATAGCATAGTATATCCCCCCACATCTAAAGATAGGTTGATTTAGTGATATACTAAAGTTATCACTCTTTTGTGAGGGGGTAGTGCTTAAGTTTTTTGAATGACTAAAAGATAAATTGATAGGATTTATCCAATTTAGCTCAAGCATATCGCTACTTTTTTTATTTTGCTCTCTCTCGTTTCTTAGCAACTCTGTTTTAGTTTTAGACAAGATAGTATCAGCACTCAGTATAGAAACAATAAGCAAAGAGCTAAAAAATATTTTTAAATGCATTATCCAACCTTTCAAAACCTTTATCAATTTCAGCTTTTGTGATAGTTAAAGGAGGTAAAAATCTTAAAGTATTTCTACCAGCTCTTAAGAGTAAAACTCTATTTTTTTTAGCTTCTTGAATTATCTTTAAAAGAGTTTCTTCATCACTTATTCTAAGTCCTCTCATCAGAGCAAACCCCACCTCTTTATTGATGATATTTTTATGTTTTAGAGCAAATTCACCCAATTTTTTACTAAAATATTGCACTCTTTTATCAAGTTTACCACTATCTTTTTCAGATTTGAGGATGTCAAGCACGGTACAACTAGCACTAGTTGATAGATAATTTCCTCCAAATGTACTCCCATGATCTCCATATGAGAATATATCTTTCAATCTTGTCATGACAACACCTATTGGTACTCCTCCGCCTAAACCCTTTGCAACTGTTATGATATCTGGCTTGATTTTATAAAGATTGGATGCAAAAAACTCTCCTGTTCTATAGATACCTGTTTGCACCTCATCAACTATTAAGAGTATATCTCTTTTTTTTAGCTCCTCTTGGAGTATTTTTACCTTTTGTTTATCTTGAGGCTCTACTCCACCTTCACCTTGAATAAGTTCTATCATAACCGCAACGGTTTTATCATCACATAGACTTATTACTTCATCAATATCATTTGCATAGACAAAGCCATCTGGAAATGGTCCAAAAAAGTTATGCATCTTCTCTTGACCAGTAGCTTTAAGTGAAGTTATAGTTCGTCCATGAAAAGAGTTTTTTAAAGTAATTATCTTATATCTTTTTATCTCACCATCAACCTCTCCATACTTTCTTGCTATCTTTATAGCCCCCTCATTTGCCTCTGCTCCACTATTTGCAAAAAAGGCTCTCATATCATATCCGCTAAGTTCGACCAATTTTTTTGCTAAGAGAGCTTGTGGCTCAATATAGTACAGATTGGATATATGTATGATATTTTTAGCTTGATTACATATTGTATCTGCTAAAGCCTTATTACCATGACCAACACTCGCCACTCCAATACCACTAGTAAAGTCGATATAATCACTCCCTCTATCATCAAATAAGGTAGCATTTTTGCCTGAGACAAAATTGATATAATTTCGTTTATAAGAGTGTAGCACATACTTTTTATCCAACTGTTCAAAGTTTTTATTCATTTTTTAAATCCTTTTTTCAATCTTTACACCTTTACCCCTATCCCCCTTTACTCCTGAATTATAGATTTTCATTATCCTCAGTTCCAAATATCCTATCTCCTGCATCACCAAGACCGGGAACTATATAGCCCTTCTCATTTAGTTTTTCATCAAGTGCTGCAGCTATTATCTTTATATTTGGATATTTGTCATTTATGGCCTTTATACCCTCAGGTGCTGCCACAAGAGATATAAAAGTGATATTTTTTACACCTTTACTTGCTAAAAAATCAATAGCATTAAGTGCAGAACCACCAGTAGCTAACATAGGATCTATCAGCAAAACTTCATTTTCAAGAGCTTGTATAGGTATCTTATCATAGTAACTTCTTGGTTTTAAAGTTATCTCATCTCTATCCATGCCCAAAAATCCTACTTTAGAGTTTGGTAAAAGTTTCATAAATGGATCAAGTAGTCCCAAACCTGCTCTTAAAATAGTTACTAAAATTGGGTGGGATTTGAGTTTTTTTGCTTTTGTAACAGCAACTGGAGTTTTTATAACAGTCTCTTCAAGTTCTAACTCCTTTGTAACTTCATACACCATAAGCATCCCTATCTCATCAAGGAGCATTTTAAACTCTGGCATACTTCTTTTTTCATCTCTTAAGAGTGACATTTTGTGGTCAATTAAAGGGTGATTTAATATAACAGCATTCATATTTTTACTCTCCAAAAAAATTTACTTATTATTGCTAAAAATCGTTTACATATTGATAAAAATCTAATATATCTTATAGTACAATCATATAAAATTTTTAAAAGGAGTTTCTTTGAAGCCGACAGATTACAACTTTAGAGTTAAAGATTCAATTGTAGGGTTGCAATTTTTATTTGTAGCATTTGGTGCATTGGTTCTTGTCCCAATTCTCACAGGACTTGATAGCAATGTTGCACTCTTTACTGCAGGTTTAGGGACACTTATATTTCAAATAGTAAATAGAAAAAATGTTCCTCCTATCTTTTTAGCCTCCTCATTTGCTTTTATAGCACCTATCATCTATGGTGTACAAAAGTGGGGCATACCAGGTACCCTAAGTGGACTTGCTGCAGCAGGTTTGGTATATGTAGCTCTTAGTTTTGCTATTAGGATAAAAGGGAGTGGATTTTTGCATAAACTTCTACCCCCGATAGTTGTAGGACCTGTTATCATGACAATAGGACTTATTTTAGCTCCCGTTGCAGTCCATATGGCAAGTGGTCAAACAGGAGATGGCAAGATGCAGCTTGTTCCTTTTGATACAGCTATCATTATATCTATGGTCTCTCTTATTGCAACTATTTTAGCAACACTTTTAGGTAGAGGTATCATTAGACTTCTTCCTATACTCATAGGTATTATAGTAGGATATATTACAGCTTTATTTTTTGGTATAGTTGATTTTACTCCTCTATCTAAAGCTCCTATCTTTGCAGTACCGAACTTTGTCTTTCCTGAACTTAATTGGGAAGCCATCATCTATATCCTACCTATCGCCATAGCTCCAGCAGTAGAGCATGTAGGAGATATTTTAGCTATTTCAAATGTAACAAAGGAGGATTATCTTAAAAATCCCGGACTTGAAAATACACTTTTGGGTGATGGACTAGCCACTAGTGCTGCCTCACTACTTGGTGGTCCTCCAAATACAACTTACTCTGAAGTAACAGGTGCAGTAACTGTAACAAAAGCTTTCAATCCAGCTATTATGACTTGGGCATCAATTTTTGCTAT
>JALVXV010000101.1 GCA_027038235.1 Campylobacterales bacterium
ATAGCACCAAATTTAAAAAGTGGAGCTACTGTAGCTTTTGCTCATGGTTTCAATATCCATTATGGAAGAATTAAACCTGCAGATGATATAAATGTCATGATGGTTGCACCAAAGGCTCCTGGTCATACTGTAAGAAGTGAGTTTGTAAGAGGTGGTGGGGTTCCTGATCTTATCGCTATCTATCAAGATCCAAGTGGCAACACTAAAGAGTTAGCTCTATCTTATGCCTCTGGCATTGGTGGAGGAAGAACAGCTATCATTGAGACAACTTTTAAAGATGAGACTGAGACTGATCTCTTTGGTGAACAAGCAGTACTTTGTGGTGGTCTTACCTCCTTGATAAAAGCAGGATTTGAGACTTTAACAGAGGCTGGTTATCCACCTGAGATGGCATACTTTGAGTGTCTTCATGAGATGAAATTGATAGTTGATCTTGTTTTTGAGGGCGGTTTAGCACAGATGAGATACTCTATAAGCAATACAGCAGAGTATGGAGATATGGTAAGTGGTCCTAGAGTTATCAATGAAGAGTCCAAAAGAGCCATGAAGGAGATATTAAAAGAGATACAAAATGGTAAATTTGCTAAAGATTTTATACTTGAGGGTGAGAGTGGCTATCCTAGGATGACAGCTGAGAGAAACATGTTAAAAGCCCACCCTATTGAAAAAACAGGTCTTAAACTTAGAGATATGATGCCTTGGATCAAAGCAAATAAATTAGTTGATGAAGATAAAAACTAATAGTTTGGGTGTGTTAAAGCACACCCATTTAAAATATATAAAATGACAAAAAAACGAAAAACGAAAAAAACGAAAAAGAGGAAGGTAAGCCTTTTAAAAAGATATCAAAAGCTATTTTATATCTTGATATTTACTGCTTTAGCTGTCTTATCTGCTTTTACAATATACTCTACTTTTGATATAAAATCCCTCTTTAAAGAAAAAAAGAGAGAGAGAAATAGATATCCAAATAGAGAGCTTTTAAAAAAGATAAATAAGATGCTTAATGAGGAGAGAAAGAGAGTTGATATCTTAAAAAGGGAGCTAAAAAGGGAGAAAGAGAGAAAAAAGTCTATCTCTATTGATAAAAAGAAAAAGATAGCTCCAAAAAAGATAGTCTCATCAGAGGCTTTAGACTATAAAAAGAGTTTAGAAAACAATGCAACCATAAAAGCTCCAAAAATTCACTACAATCTCTCTGTCAAATCACAAAAACCACTCTTAGCGATCATTATAGACGATGTCTCATTTGCAAGTGAGGTTCAAAAGATAAAATCACTTCCTTTTAAAGTAACACCCTCCCTTCTACCCCCTACAAAAAGGCATCCCAATACTCCAGCTTTAGCAAGAGAGTTTGAATTTTATATGGTACATCTACCTTTAGAGGCACTAAATTATGCCCACCCTGAGCCAAAAACACTTTTGACTACAGATACAAAAGAGCATATAGATAATCGCTTACAAAATATAAAAAAATGGTTTCCAAGAGATAGATTTTTAAATAATCATACAGGTAGTAAATTTACCTCCAATCTTCAAGCCATGACAAGACTTTTTAGTGCCTTTGATAAAAATGGACTTATTTTTGTAGATAGCAGAACTACTGCAAATAGTGTTGCATCAAAAGTTGCAAAGAAGTTTGGTAAGAAACTTTTAAATAGGGATATTTTTATAGACAATATCGCAGATATCAGCTATATTCAAAATCAGTTAAAAAAAGCTATCAAAAAAGCAAAAGCAAAAGGATTTGCCATAGCCATAGGTCACCCTCACCCAAAGACACTTCAAGCACTTAAAATATCAAAAAGCTTATTTAAAGATGTAGAGCTTGTATATATAGGTACTATCTATGAAAAAGTTAAAACAGATACCAAGTGAACTAAAGGGGTTAAAAACTCCTATAAATGAGTTGTATTATAAGGGTAATATTTCACTCTTAAAAAAACAAAAGGTCGCTATAGTTGGCAGTAGAAGAGCGATAAGTTATACTAAAAATATAACTTTTGAAGTTGCTAAAAAACTATCAAATAGAGGTATCTGTATAGTAAGCGGAGCAGCAATGGGGGTAGATGCTATAGCTCATCAGGGTGCTAAAAGTCATAACACTATTGCAGTCATGGGCAATGGACTTTATCATAGATATCCAAAAGTAAACAAAAACCTTATAAAAGATATTGAGCAAAATGGGTTAACTTTGAGTATCTTTAAGCCTGATTTTGTAGCAACTCCATGGAGTTTTGTCGTAAGAAATGAGATAATTGTAGCTCTTAGTGAGGCAGTAATAATCTCTCAAGCTGATTTAGATAGTGGTTCTATAAGAAGTGCAGAATTTGCGATACAACACAATAAGCCTATATATGTCTTTCCTCATAGGTTAAATGAGAGCAAAGGGACAAATAAACTTTTAAAAGAGGGGTTAGCTACTGCCATATATGACATAGATGAATTTGTTAGTAATTTTACAAAAGTTGAGATAGAAAATGAGATAGAGGTTGATGAATTTTATCAATTTTGTAAAAATTTTCCAAGATATGAGGATGCTGTAAAACTTTTTGGCAATAGAGTTTTTGAAGAGGAGCTTGAGGGCAATATAGAGATACAAAATGGTGCTATAAGGCTTGTATGATGAGTATCATTGCCATAGATGTAGGACTAAAAAGAATAGGTTTAGCCATTAGTTATGATAAAAAAGTTGTTTTACCTCAAAAAGCTATCATTAGAAAAAATAGAAACCAAGCAGCAGATGATCTCTCAACTCTTCTTAGAGAAAAGGATGTTCAAACTTTAGTAGTAGGTCTGCCTAAAAGTGGAAGTAGTGCAAAAGAGATGCAAAGAAGGATAAAGCATTTTGTAAGTTTGCTTGATTTTGCAGGAGTGATCGAGTATCAAGATGAGTATGGTTCAAGTAGTGAGGCAAAAGAGCTATTAAAAGGAGAGATAAAGATAAAAAGAGATGGGAGAGTTGATAGCTTATCAGCAGTGATTATACTAAAAAGATGGTTAAAATTAGCACTATAGCATATTTTTTGCAAAGGTTACATTGATGTCTTGTTTTTCTATGGTAAAAAGCTCTTTTAAAAATAGTTCATATAAAAAACATTTTCACGATACCTACTCAATATCTTTGATAACTTTAGGTGAATGCAAAATAGAGATAGAAAATAGTATCTATCTATTTAAAGAGGGTGATATAAGAGTTATCAATCCTTATGAAATTCATCAGATATTTAAAAGCAGTTGGGAGCATATAAATTTTATCTTTAGTTCATATTGCTTTCATACTGTTTT
>JALVXV010000102.1 GCA_027038235.1 Campylobacterales bacterium
GCAAAAGATAAAGATGAAGCAAATGATTTGTGGTTTGCAAGAAGAAATGCAAGTCAAAGTATCACAATATATGGAAGCAAAAAGTTAAATGAAGATATAACAGTTCCTAGATCTAAACTTCCTGAAGTTTTACAAGGCATAACAGAAATATCAAAAAAATATGGCATAAAGATACCATGTTTTGGACATACCGGTGATGGAAATGTACATGTCAATGTTATGGTGGATGGAAGTAATGAAGAGGAGCTTAAAAAGGGTCATGAGGCTATAGTGGAAGTTTTTAAACTTGCAGTTAAACTAGAAGGTACTCTTAGTGGTGAGCATGGCATAGGGCTAAGCAAAGCTCCTTTTATGAGTATCGCTTTTAATAAAGCGGAAATGGAGCTTTTTAGATCTATAAAAAGAGCTTTTGATCCAAACAATATACTAAATCCGGGTAAAATGGGACTTTGAAAACAAAATTAAAAAAGGTCAAATTTTTTATCAAGGAGTTTAGAGATAAGGATTTACTCCATTATGCTTCAAGCCTTAGTTTTCATACCATCTTAGCCCTTATCCCCATACTTCTTATATCGTTATCTATCTTTACAAAGTTACCAAGCTTTAAAAAGTATTATGAGCTTATAAAACATTTTATCTTCTCCTCACTAATGCCAAGTCAACAAGAGAGTATCTCATCATATATAGATAAATTTTTAGACAATACATTAAATATGGGAGTAGTGGGCTTTATATTTGTCATATATGTTTCAGTAATGTTTTTTATGGATTATGAGTATATAGTAAGTAAGATTTTCAAAACAAAACCTAAAGGTTTTTGGCAATCTATCTCAACATATTGGACACTTGTAACCTTGCTTCCAATGGGCATAGGAGTATCATTTTTTATCTCAAGTAAAATTCAGCATATCTTAAACTCATATCAATACACAAGTTGGATAAATATACTTGTTTTGCTTCCATTTTTTATCTTTTGGATGCTCTTTTTTATAATGTATATGATCTCTATCAACATCAAAGTTGATACTAAAATAGTACTTCTTTCATCATTTATAGCTTCAACTATTTGGTATATCTCAAAAACTGTCTTTATCTACTATGTAAGTTATAATAAAACTTATACAAGTATTTACGGCTCATTTAGTACTATAATGTTTTTTTTCATTTGGATATACTTTTCTTGGGTTATTTATATATATGGATTGAAAATTTGTTATCTTTTAAACAAAAGTAAAACTCCTGAAATAAAGCCTTAAGCTACCATTAGTTATAATAAATTATTATAACTAATGGTGGCATTACTATTAGTAATTATTATAATAAGGAGTTAAAATGAATGTATTGCACCCTCCATTTGTACATTTTGTCGTAGCACTTCCATTTGCTGCACTATTTTCACAGATTACCTATCTTGCTACAAAAGATACAACATACTCAAAAGCAACTACTAGAATACTAGCTTTTGCACTATTGACATCTATATTTGCTATATATGGTGGTATAACTGATGCACAAAAGATACTAAATGATGGAAATATTTTAGATTATGGCAGAGCTATACTCAAATCACACAAAACTTTTGGTATCATTACAGCTATCATACTTGCTATAACAACAATAACTAAATGGTATGCTTTAGATAAAAAATCTTTTATGCTTGAAAAGCTCTCTTTATCTTTTATTATCGCTACAATCTTAGTTACTTTATACCAAGGAAACATGGGCGGAAAACTTGTCTATAAATACTCTGCTGGAATAGACAATAAGATCATAAAATTAAGAGCTAATAAAATTAAACAGCCCTAAAAACCTAACAACTTCTTTCTTATCTTTGGGTTGGTTAAGTTTTCACCTCTTAGCATTTTTAGCCTCATCTCTTCAAAAGAGATGAGAGTTTTTTTGGTACTATTTTTTTCATAAGCTCCAAAACCGTAATGCATAGGAGTGCTATCTGTCATAGTGTATTTTGCCTTTTTAGCATCTATCCATCTGTGGGTATCATCGCTATAAGTCCATAGTTTTACATCTTTGGTATCATATTTGTTTTTATGAAGCCACATTATCATACATCCAGGATCATCAAATACAAAAGCTCTTCCATCTTTTAAGATAACTTCACTAGAGTGTGCCATATTTTCAACTTCCATGCCACATTCAGGATCCATAGTTACCCCAAGTTTTATAGCTACAGGTTTACCATCTTTACTAACAGCAGTAGCTACTTCCCTCTTCTCACATCCGCTAAAGATGAGTAGAGCTATCAATATAGCAAATAGTAGTCTTGTTTTCATTCTACCTCCGTTTGAAAGCTTAGAGCTTAGAGCTAAGAGCTTATTATTACTTGGCTCTATGCTCTTAGCTCTTAGCTCTAAGCTCCATCAAAGCCATACTCCATTTCTTACATAATAAACTATAGGATAAACTGTTACAATGATAACATAAAGAGTATTAAAAATTAAAGAAACTTTTCCAAAAACTGTTTTTCTTCTATTTGTTAAAAGTATAATATATCTAGCTAATGCACTAAATGTTCCTATAAAAAGTGTTGTATATAAAACATATCCTATATAGTGATAATCTTTTTGGAGCATACAAAATGGACAATGATGAGTAGGTAGCTCATATATATAAGTTCCAAAAAAAGCGATAAGTGATATGATAGAAGTTATGACAAATAAAATATTCATCAAAGTATAAAAAAGAGGATTTTTAAGTTTGTATGTCAAAAGCAAAAGTATAAAGTTGACATAAAAAATAGAGAGTATCAAGCTATTGGGCAAAGATAATATAGAAGATATATATGACTTACTTACAGCAGAAAATACAGTACCGCAACAGCTTACTATCTTTGCAGGATCTAGTGAAAAAAATTCCATCACTTCTAAAGCTATCTCACTCATTAAAAAGAGGTAAATTATGATAAAAAATAGAAATTTTATCTTAGTATAGGGCATTTTTTCATTTTCAAGATCTACTTTGTTAAGTACCAACCAAGAGCTAAAGAGATATAAATCTATTATTTTTACTATCATTGCATAAAAACCGTAACTAGTAGAGTTCACAACTCCTACCGCACACATAGCTCCGGGGATATAGACTGAGAGTTTATCTTGAACATAAATAAAATATAAAAAAAGAGGAAGTTTTATAAAAAGTATATATTTGATAATTGTAGCGACTAAGTAGCTCTGTTTTTCAAGCTTATACTGGATAGTTGTTGTTGCATTTATATCCCATTTTAAAACTATCTTGATACTTAAGATAATGGGAATAGAACACAAAATATA
>JALVXV010000103.1 GCA_027038235.1 Campylobacterales bacterium
GAGGGCAAATATGTTACATCAAATAAACTCCAAGAGAGGCTTGAAGGTGAAATGAAAACCAATATTGCTATGAGATATGAAGCTATTGGAGAGGGAAACTTTAAAGTTTCAGGCAGAGGTGAACTTCAAATAACAATACTAGCAGAAAATTTAAGAAGAGAGGGGTATGAGTTTTCTCTTGGGCGACCAGAGGTTATCATAAAAGAGGAAAATGGAGTAAAATTGGAACCTTATGAGCTTTTGGTGGTTGATGTGCCAGATGATTTTACTGGAGCGGTGATAGAGAAGCTTGGAAAAAGAAGAGCTGAGATGGTCTCCATGACTCCAACTGGAGATGGACAGACCAGGATAGAGTTTGAGATACCCGCACGAGGTCTTATAGGTTTTAGAAGTCAATTTTTAACTGATACAAAGGGCGAGGGGGTGTTAAACCACTCATTTTTAGAGTTTCGTCCTATAGGAGGCAGTGTTGAACATAGAATGAATGGTGCTTTGGTATCTATGGAAAATGGTCAAGCTTTGGGATACTCTTTGTTTAACCTACAAGAGAGAGGAACACTATTTATAAAGCCTCAAGATAAAGTTTATGTGGGTATGATAATAGGAGAAAATGCTAGGGCAAATGACCTAGATGTAAACCCTATCAAAGGCAAAAACTTAACAAATGTAAGAAGTAGCGGAGCAGATGAGGCTATCAAACTTGTGCCTCCAAGAGAGTTGACACTTGAATCTGCTTTGGAGTGGATAGAGGATGATGAGCTTGTGGAGGTAACACCAAAAAGTATAAGACTTAGAAAGAGATATCTTGACCCAACTATTAGAAAGAGGATGGCAAGGAAAAAGGAGGCATAGGAGAGAAGATGAGAAAGGGATTTTCACTACTTGAGTTGATGATAGTTATTATTATACTAGGGCTTTTGTCTGCACTTGTTATACCAAATCTTATAGGAAAGGGCGAAGAGGCAAAAAGAAAATTGGTCTGTGTGCAGATGAAAACTATCATGCAGACACTTGATATGTTTAAGGCTGACCAAGGAAGTTATCCAACAACTGAAGAGGGGCTTAAAGCACTTATAACAAATCCTGACCCTCAAAAATATAAAAATTATCCCAAAGATGGCTATTTTAATGAGGGAAAATTGCCAAAAGATTCTTGGAAAAATGATTTTATATATGTTTATAATGAAAATAGACCTGATATCATATCTTTGGGAGCAGATGGCAAAGAGGGTGGTCAAAATGAGGCGGCAGATATAAAATATAGCCAATGTCAACAATAAGCCCAAACTCCAATAGTAAAGCTTTTACATTGATAGAGATGATAGTTGTTGTTATATTGGTGGGTATCATTTATGCATTGATGCTAACTTATTTAAAACCAAAAAGAGAAAATATCTCTTTAGGCATAGCTTCTAAATTGAGGGCTTTATTGTTGCCATATTGGAATCATTCACACATATATCTAATATGTGGCAATAGATGTAAGAGTTGTGCTATATATGATAATAACTCATTAATAGCAAAAGATATACCCTTTCCACTAAATATCAAAGTAAAAGGTGTCTATGGCTTTGATGATAGCAATAGACTAGAAAGCAAAGAGTTTTTAACACCTTTTCTAAGTGATGAAAAAATTTGCCTAAGGTATGATTTGTATCCAAACAAAAGTAGTTCAGAGCTTTTTATAGAGGATGAAAACGGTTCAGTTTTATATTTTCCTCCATATTTTAACACTTTTAAAAGTTTTACCTCTTTGCAGAGTGCAAAAGATCATTTTGAAGATATTAAAATGGAGCTTTCAAGATGATTTTTGCATACAAAGGTATAGATAAAAATGGCAAAAAGATAAAATCAACCATAGAGGCACCCTCTTTGGATGAGGCAAAGAAAAAATTATCATCAAAGGGCATCATTTATAGCTCATTAAAAGAGGATATAAGACTATTTTCTAATCTTTTGGGGGGCAAAAAGAGATATAAGATAGATCTCAAAACTCTCTCAACAATAAGCAGAGAGCTATCTATGTATTTAAAGGCAGGAATTACCATAGTAAATGCCATAAGAATTATCTCAAATCAATATAAAAAAGATAAAAAGCTATCACTCTTCTTCTCTACAGTTGCAACTTTGCTTAATGAGGGAAAAACATTTTATCAAGCTTTAGAGGAGCAAAAGATATACATTTTGCCACAATTTTACAAACAATCTATAAAAGTCTCTCAAAAGAGTGGTGTTTTAGATCAGGTTTTATTTGAACTTGCTAAATTCTTAAGAGAGCAAGAGAGGATAAACAAGCAGATTCAAAGTGCTATGGCATATCCATCTTTTATATTGATAATATCTTTTTTTATGGTAGGTTTTATGCTCTCTTTTGTTGTCCCAAAGATAACCTCCATTTTTACTCAGATACATCAACAACTCCCTTTGGCAACTAGGATTGTTATAACTATTGGAGAGACCATAAAAAGAGATGGAGTAGTTATTGTAATTATGCTTGTTTTATCGATACTTTTTTATATAATGGCATTAAGATATAGCAAATCTTTTAAATTTTTTATACACTCACTCATGCTAAAAATTCCATTTTTTAATACTCTAATAGAAAAAACAGAATTAGCAAGATTTTCATATATGGCTTCACTTTTGATAAGATCAGGTATCCCTATGGCTCAAGTAATCAATCTATCTTCTAATATTCTTAAAAATGAGGTGATAAAAGATACATTTTTACAAGCCTCCTCTCAAGTAGTAGAGGGCAAAAAACTCTCTATAGCACTAACAAAAACCTCTTATGGTATTGATGATTCTTTTATCCAAGCTATTGCTCTTGGTGAAGAGACTAGTGAAGTTGAGGATGTCTTAAAAAATCTTTCAGAGCTATACTTTGAAGAAAATCATGATAAAGTTACTCTACTTCTATCTTTGATAGAGCCTATTATGATGCTAATAGTTGGTGGAATTATCGGCTTTATAGTTACTGCGATGTTGTTGCCAATATTTTCTATAAATGTAGGAAATTAGAGCTTATGATTGAGGAAATAGAATGAATATGAAAAAAGGGTATGCACTTTTTATAACTCTTTTTCTGCTATTAAGTATGAGTGCTATATTGTCTCAAATATTAAGCATTACTGATAAAAACTTGCAAGAGAGCCACACTACTCAAAATTATACTCAACTTTTTCTTTTGACTAAGGATATAGCTAAGATAGTTAAAAATTCACCAGAGTTTAAAGATATAAATAGCTCTAAAGATTTTGATAGTATGCTTAAAATAGT
>JALVXV010000104.1 GCA_027038235.1 Campylobacterales bacterium
ATGGAAAGTATAAGAGTAGTAAATGCACCTTTAGTTATTGAGTATGAGAGGTGTGATAAAAGGTATGATGAATTTAAAAAAGAGTATGATAGTCTAAGCGAATATGAAGAGGACTCTATAGGTCAATGGCTAAAACTTGCAAAAGCAAAGGGAGATACAAAAGATAGCGATGAGGTACTTTTAACTTTGATGATAGAACTACATAGAAAGATAGATGAATTGAGTGCATTGATAAAAAATGAAGAGAGAGAGTTTGTTAAACTTGAAAATATTCAAAGAGTTGAAGGTATAGGATATGAGCATTTTAAGCTTGAAAGGGCTGTTTTATTGCCAGATGTAGAGTATTATGCTAGAGTAGCGATGCCTGTTTTTCCAAAAAGAGAGATACCTCTTTTTTTTAAAGCTTTGAGTAAAGATAGTGCTAAAATAACATTGATGCATCAAAAGGATACAAGAGATTGGAGTGCATATGTTGTTGCAAGGGAGAGAGTAATGATAAGAGAACTTAAAAAGAGGAAAGAGAGTGTATGACTATTTGATATATGCAGCAATAGCTTTTATATTTTTTATCTTGCTTATATATATACAGACAAAAGATAGTGAGACTACTAAAAAGTTTTTTTTGTATGAGAAGGCCATAGAGGATTTAAATAAAAAGATATATGATTTGGAGAATGAACTTAAACAAAAAGATAGTATAGTTACCAAAGAGGAGATCAAAGAGTATATAGATGAAAATATAGAAGATAGCCTACAAAAGCTTACACAATTTGTCATCTCTTCTAAAAATAAGCAGGAGAAATATCTCTTAGAGATCAAAGATAATTTAGAGGAAAAATTAGCTCTTATAGATGATAAGATAAAAAATTTTACTCTAATGCCAGATAGCTATAGTTCAAATGAGAAAAAGATAGTAAGCCTGTATAACAAAGGGTTGAGTGTTAGCGAAATAGCAAGAAACCTTCGTATAGGCATTGGTGAAGTAGAGTTGGTTTTAAAGATTGAAGGCATTAAATAGTATTTTACAAGATATTGATCCTTCATGGAGGAGCATTTTACAAGATGCTCTAAATGCCCTAGATAAAGAGTATCTAAACTTTCTACTAGAAGATAAAACTTTTTTTCCAGATATTTACACCTTTTTAAATCCCTTTAAAACTCTACCTTTACAAAAGGTAAAGTATATACTTTTTGGACAAGACCCCTATCCAAGAAAAGAGAGTGCGATAGGATATGCCTTTATCGATGCGAGGGTAAAAGAGATATTTTCCAAAAAGGGTCTCTCAAAGGAGGTAAACAGAGCAACAAGTCTTAGAAACTTTATCAAAATGCTTCTTTTGTGTGAGGGGCTATTAGATAGTGATATATCACAAGGAGCCATTGCAAAATTGGATACTAAAGATCTCTGCAATAGCATAATGGATATCAAGGATAATTTTGAAAAAAATGGGGTTTTACTTTTAAATATGGCTTTAATATTTACCAAAAAAAAAGAAAGCAGATATCACCTCAAAGTTTGGAGAGCATTTGTGCAGAGTTTATTGTGTAGCATAGGAGAACTCGATATCAAGCTTATCCTATTTGGAAGTGTGGCAAAAGATATAGATAAGTTAGAGTGTTCTAAAATGTTTGATAAATTTTTCTTTGTACACCCTTATAATGTAAGTTTTATAAGGGATAAAGAGGTTCATAGACTTTTTAAATCTATGAACCTTATAAAAAAGTAACCTTACTCCTCTCTGGATAGTTTATCAAGTATTTCAAATAGTTTATTACTGTTTTCTTCCATTTTTACAAAATTTTCAAAAAGTGTATCTTTTAACCTCTCTTTTAACCCATTCTCTTTTATAAGAGTAGCATTAGCTATAGCATATTGATGAACCGCCTTGTGAGGCTCCTCTATAGCTTTGTAAACAGGCATCTTTGCATATATCTCTTTTCCTGCACCATTATACCACTCTCCAAAGCGACAGTGATTTTCATCTACAAAATTTTTCTCATTTGGACTCTCATTGATAACAGAGGAGTAGATATTTGTTTTATATATTATATGGTCAACTTTAACAAGAGTAGTAAAGCTTCTATCAGCAATCAAGTTGGCTGATTTTGCTGTGGTATTTGCATTTTCATTAAAGTCTAAAAGAGTGTGTTTGAACTCATTTACTATCTCACCAGAAGTTGTAGCTATCTCATTTATCTCTGTTGCATTGGTTTGAATATCATTGGTCTCTTGCTGTAAGGTTTGAATAGTGATAGCTATCTCACTTGTTGCCTTTTGGGTTCTCTCTGCCAATTTTCTAACTTCATCAGCAACCACAGCAAAGCCCCTTCCATGCTCCCCTGCCCTAGCAGCTTCAATAGCAGCATTTAGAGCTAAAAGATTTGTTTGATCTGCTATATCTTTGATAAGATTGACCACTGAGCTAATCTCATTACTCCTTTCACTAAGTGAGCTTATAGCCTCAGTTATATTTACAATAAGCTCTATAAGAGTGTTCAGTCTATCGGATAGTTGATTGGTTGTATCTAAGCTACTATTTGATTTTTCAGCAGTTTGCTTTGTGATATCTTGTATGCTTTTTACCTCATCTATTAAAGTAGTAATGTCGCTTTGTATAATACTTAGAGATTTTATCATTCCACCATTTATTTTGCCAAATTGAGTACCAAGCTCTCCTCTAAATTTCTCCTTATTCCCGATGATAATACCCTCAACACCTCTTTCTAAACTATTAGCTGAATAGTGAAATAGTCCCTTCAATCCTTGAGGATATACCTTTCTCCAACTCTCTCCTTTACTAGCGGTATTTACCGCAGTATTAACATCTCTCATATATGCCTCAACCTGATCTAAAAGATCATTTACACCCCAAGCAATTTGACTTAGTGGATCATTGAGATCTATATCTGTAATCCTAGATTCTAAATTACCATTTGCTGCATCGGTTATAACTTTTTGTATCTTATCTTTTAAATTGCTACTACCATGAGCTTTGGATGAGCTAAAAAAACCTGCAAACAATCCAGCAAAAGCTATGCTACTTTGTGTATCTTTAAATATATAGTGAAGTACTCCTAATAATATAAGTCCAAATACTATCTCAAGCCTTCTATCCTTGCAATGATGTAACAAATTCATCGTAGCTTACTCCTTTTTCCTTTAATAAATTGTTTAAATAGTTTTGTGATGCTTCCATTCCGCCTCTTGACTCCTCTTGTAAAAGTCTTGCATATAGATCTTCAATGGTAGATAGAGCCTGTTCATTAA
>JALVXV010000105.1 GCA_027038235.1 Campylobacterales bacterium
AGCTTTCTACTTTTTTGTCTCCAAATTTTTGTTTTAGTTCATATATCTTGTTTTCAGCAACTCTCATTGCAGTGGTTCCATTTCTACCGTCTAAATCTGCAATATCTTCTTTGGTTAAACTGTCCCACTTTGTGTTCCACTCCATAGTCCCATTTCAACACTGTTTGTCATCATCGCACTAGCCAAAGAGCCACCTAGCTTAAAGCAAATATAAAAGGGAAAGCTCCAGTCATAATTGCAAAAAGCATAAAAGAGAGTAGAGGCAAATATCATCGCTACATCCATTTCGGTATATTGGATTTCAGCTAAAGATTATAAATAGTTTTATAAGTAGCTATTAGTTTTAATAAACATTAAAAGAAGTTTAAAGTATAATTTCGCACTAAATTTATCTATGTGGAGTAGAAGTTGGAAATTGATTATTATGAAGTCTTGGAAATCTCAAGAGATGCTGATGCAAATGAGATAAAAAAGGCTTATAGAAAACTTGCTCTTAAATACCATCCTGACAGAAATCAAGGAGATAAAGAGGCAGAAGAGAAGTTTAAGCTTGTCAATGAAGCTTATCAAGCCCTAAGTGATCCTAAAAAGAGAGCTATCTATGATAGATATGGCAAATCTGGACTAGATTCTCAAGGATTTAGTAGCTACTCAAATATGAATAGCGAAGATATCATGGATGATCTTAGCTCTATCTTTGAATCTGTATTTGGACATGGCTTTGGTGGTTTTGGTGGTTTTGGAAGAAGAGAATCAAACAGTAGAGCAAAGTATCCTCTTGATGTGGAAGCAACTATTACTCTTGATTTTAATGAAGCTGTGTTTGGGGCTAAAAAGAGTATTAAGTTTAAATATAAAAAGCCTTGCGATATATGTGATGCAACAGGTTCTGAAGATAAATCAAAAGAGAGTTGTAGCAACTGTGGGGGAAGGGGTCAAGTCTATTATAGACAAGGCTTTATGACATTTTCTCAAACTTGTGAAGTGTGTCATGGAAGTGGTCAAATCATAAAAAATAGATGTAAAAACTGCCAAGGCAGAGGGTATGAAGAGATCAAAGATAGCATTAGTGTAGAGATTCCTGAAGGAATAGATGATGGTAACCAAATAAGAGTTGCTAAAAAGGGTAGTATAAATGAGTATGGTGATAGAGGTGATCTTTATGTAAGAGTACATGTTAAAGAGGATGAACACTTTATTAGACACAATGATGATGTATATCTTGAGGTGCCTGTATTTTTCACTCAAGCTGCCCTTGGTGAGAGTATAAAGATACCTACACTTAGAGGTGAGACAGAGTTAAAGCTACCAATTGGAGCTAAAGATAAGCAACAATTCATCTTTAGAGGTGAAGGGATTAAAAATATTCATACAAAAAAAGAGGGCAATCTAATAGCCCAAATAAGCATAATCTATCCTAAAAAATTAAATGAAGAGCAAAGAGAGCTACTAAAGCAATTACAAGACTCTTTTGGGTATGAGAGTAGTTTGCATGAAAACAAATTTGAAGGTGTCTTTGAAAAGATCAAAAAATGGTTTAAAAAATAGGAGAAAAAGTATGAAAAGATTAATATTGGGCTTTATTGTAGCAGTATTTACCATAACAAGCTCACTAAGTGCAGCAGAACATAAGGAGGATTATACATTTAAATTTAAAGATTTAAATGGAAAAAAAGTAGTATTAAACACTTTTTTAGAGGGGATTCACTTTAGCAATGCAAAAGGAAAAGTTGTCTTGCTATCTTTTTGGGGCAATGAGTGTCCACCATGTCTTATGGAGATACCAGAGCTTATAGATCTACAAAAAAAGTATAAAAATCACTTTTCTATAGAGGCCTTTCAAGTTCAAACAAGAATAAGCGATCAAGATCTTAAAACTTTTGTAAAAGATAGAGGTATTAACTATACTGTTATCAATAATAGCGATCCTCAAGTATTTAGATTTACCGATTATATAGCTGCTAAAACCTCATGGAAGGGGCTTATTCCATTCTCTATACTTTTTGACAAGAAGGGTAATGCTACAAAGATATATCTAGGTCTTAAAAGCAAACAGGAGTTTGAACAAGATATTACTGAGTTACTAAGCGATAACAAGTGAGGTAAAAAAACCTCCTTGTTATTTTAGTTCCCCCCAATTACTACCTACACTTACACTACATTTTAAAGGCACATTTAAGCTATAGATACTCTCCATAGTCTCCTTTGCTAAATTACTAAATCTATTTACCTCATCATCTTTAACCTCAAAAATTAACTCATCATGAATTTGCAAAAGCATTGCATTGTTGCTATCAAGCAAAATATTATACATTTTATTCATAGCCAATTTTATCAAATCTGCTGCACTTCCTTGAAAAACAGTATTGACAGATTCTCGTTCATAAGATGCCTTTAAAAATGAGTTGGCACTACTATAGTCAAAATATCTCTTTCTTCCTAAGAGAGTCTTTACATATCCATGCTCTTTTGAATACTCTACAATACTTTCAAGATAGGTTTTTACTGTTGGAAAACTCTCAAAGTAGCTGATAATATACTCTTTTGCCTCCTTTTGAGATACACCTATCTCACCTGATAGTTTTCTACTCCCCATTCCATACAATAATCCAAAATTGATACTTTTAGCAATGGCTCTTTTTTCATAAGCTCTCTCCTTGCCAAAAATCTTAATAGCAGTCTCAAGATGTATATCCTTATCCTCCCTAAAAGCCTCTATCAAAGAGGGATCTTTGCTAAAATGTGCTAACAATCTAAGCTCTATCTGAGAGTAATCAAGACTTACAAGCTTATATCCATCTTTTGCTATAAATGCCTCTCTTATCTCTCTTCCTAATTCACTCCTTACAGGTATGTTTTGTAAGTTTGGATTTTTACTACTAAGTCTTCCAGTCGCAGTTCCAGTTTGTAAAAATGAGGTATATATCCTACTATTTTTATCCATCTTTGCAAGTTTCAAAAGAGGCTCGATATAGGTACTTTTTAGCTTAAAACTCTCTCTATATTCAAGTATTTTTTCAATGATAGGATGCTCATCTTTCAAAGATAGTAGCACCTTTTCATCTGTACTATATCCAGTCTTTGTTCTTTTTCCTTTTTTAAGTTTTAATTTTTCAAATAAAATTTCACCTAGTTGCTTTGTAGAGTTGATATTAAATTCACTTCCAGCTAACTCATATATCCTCTTTGTAAGAGTTTCTAGGGTTTTAT
>JALVXV010000106.1 GCA_027038235.1 Campylobacterales bacterium
CCATACTTTTTTACAAGAGGATTTAACTTATCAAATACATACTGATAAGCTTCATCCCAGCTTACCTTTTTAAATTTACCCTCGCCTCTTTTTCCTGTTCTTATAAGAGGTGATTTGATGCGATCAGGATCATAAGTTGATTGGATACCAGCATTTCCCTTTGCACAAAGATGACCTCTATTGTTTGGATTTAGCTTATTTCCTTCAAGCTTATGTACTCTTCCCTCTCTTGTGTAAACATCTACTCCACAATTCCAAAAACACATTTCACAAAAACTAGGAGTATGCACACCTCTATCATACTTTAAAAATCTAGCACCTCTTTTACCCTCAGATGCTTTCAAAGGAGATGGAAGACCTGTCATTCCAGCTGTAATAGCAACAGAACTAGCACCTGCAAGTTTTAAAAAACCTCTTCTATCTATATTGTGTCTGCTCATTGGTGTGCCTCCTCTTCGAGATTTAAAAATACTCCTCCCAAAAAGAAAACTAAAAGAGCAACTCCCAATCCACCTATAAAGATGGATAGTTCACTATTTGAGACATGATAGCTATGAAGTGTAAAATCCATTTTGGTACTACCTCTTGTCAATAATTGTCCACCAACAATTGCATCAAATCTTGAAAAGAATAGACCCACAACCATACAAGCTCCAGCTAGTGCTGATAGCAAGGGTGTTTTAAACCTGCCTATTATCAATAAAATTGCTGGTATCAAGATACCTATAATCAACTCATGATAGATAAAATTGTGTGCTAATACACCATTGCCTATAAAGAGTTTCATAGTTGCAGCAAGTTCACTTTTTCCACCATATGTATTGATAAAGACATTCCAAATATCTACAAAAAACATTAAACAAAGCCCTAAGAAAAGTACTATATTAAGAGCTTTAACATTTTTGATATATTGTTGTGATTTGCCACTTAAAAATATCATTATAAGTATCACCGCTGCACCGGCTGTTACAGCAGAAATGATAAAAAATAGTGAAAAAGCTGTACTATGCCAAAGTGGTCTTGTTGCATTTGAGGCAAAGACAAATGCCAATGTAGAGTAAGCAATAACACTTAAAAATAGACCTATAAGTGAAGCAAAAAATGCAGATCTCTCTTTTTTGCTTACTAAAAAATATACCTCTAAAGCAAGAAGTGGCAACTCTATCATATAAAGTGTTACCATCCACCAAATTGGTGAAGTTATCTCAAAATTGGTATAATATTTCAACAACCTAAGAGATTGTAATTGATAAGGTCCTGCTAACTCCCAAAAGATTATAAAAAATGCTCCTATTAGAGTTGCTAACGATATCAAAGCTACTTTTTTGCTCATTACATGAAAAGCTGAAATATTAAAAACATGTGCTAATGACCCAATGATAGCGGTTCCTGCACTAATACCTACTAAAAATGAATAGCCTATTATCAATATGCCCCATGGCACCTCTCTGCTAATACCATAGGATGCCTCTTGTCCATGCATAAAGACATGATACATCCCATAAATACTTGTAGCAGCTACAACCAAAGATAAAAACAACCAAATTGAAGATGGTTTTTTTCTTGCAATTGTTGCATTTACACTCATAATCTCTCCTTGAAAGATACAATCTTGCAATCTTACACATCATATGGTAAGATCAGTCAATATTTGAGATGATAAATTTACAGCTTGCTGAAAGATTTTAATATCTGTCGCTCTATCTAAAGAGTTTGCAAAATCATCAATCCATTTTAAAAATCCAACAAATCTCTTAAGATCATCAAATCTACCCTCTTCAGCTAAAATTGCAGCAAATGTTATCATGGAGGATATATTGTCTGCTGGTTTTTTAAGAAATTCAGCATCAAATTTATATCCACACCTACTATAAAAATCTATAATTTTTGATAAAGATTTTCCATACATTTTTCCATCTAGCCACCAAGATGCATAAGGCACACACTTTAACTTAGTAGCACTTATGGAAAATATCCTGATATATTCTGAACAAATTTCTTCAAATGAAATCTCTTGCAAAAGATACTTTTTATCTGTTAAACTCTCTATCTCTTTTACATTTTTATAAAAATTATCATCTGGATACTCTAAAATATCCGCACACAAATATAGTGCGGATATTTTATCTTCAAGAGATAGAACCAAAGCTATTTATCACCCTTAATGAGTTTTCTCTTCGGCCATCTTGTATAGTCAGCCATAGAGCCGCTATATAGCCTTGATTTATCACCCATACCAAGGACATATTTTCCTGCAAACCAAGTACCGGCTGCTAAGTGACCAGTATTACAATAAGAGATGATAGGCTTATTTGTATCCAATCCGGCACTTTTAAACTTTTTAGCAACAAAAGCCTTATCTCCAAGATAGTAAACTCCATCTTTTTTTACGGCTAACTCTTTTGTATGAAGTGGTGCGGCACCTTTTAAGTGACCCTCTTTTAATCTTCTTGGATCTTTTGCGGTTCCATCCCAATGCTTACCCTTTCCGGTTGCATCTAATGTTTGAGCATTGCCTGTCCATACTGCCTCATCTACATCTTCGCCGGTAGCCATAATAGTTTGGTTAAATTTTCTACCTTTAAAGCTAAAATTTCCTTTTTTTACCTTAGGTTTTGCTTTGCCAATTACTCCACCATCTTTTTTCCAACCAGCAAATCCGCCGTTTAAGATAGCAACATTTGGAAAACCGTAGTATTCACAAGTAAAATCAGCAAGTGCCGCATCTCTATAATCTTTTGCTTTTGTTCCACCGCTATAAAAAACTATAGCACTATCGTTGTTTATACCGCTTTTTTGCATTGTTCTTTTGATAGTAAGAGGAGCTGCAACATAACCAGGAATTGGCTTCTTAGTTATTTTACTATAGTATCTACCCTCTCTATAATCTTTACTCTTCCAATGAACAGCACCCTTTATATGCCCTTTGTTATAACCCTTTTTCCTTACATCAATGATAACCAAATTCTTATCACCTAGATGAGACTTTAACCAAGCACTATCAACGATATGATTTGATGGAACCTCTAAAGCCATTGCCCAAACACCTACAAGAGCTGAAACTACTAACCCACTTGTAACCTTTTTCATATAACCTCCTTAAAATTTTTATGTAAAATTATTTTATAATAAAAAGGGGAGTAAAAAGGGAGTAAGTGGGGGGGAATATTAAAAAATTATGAC
>JALVXV010000107.1 GCA_027038235.1 Campylobacterales bacterium
ACAGTATGCAAAAGAACAAGGGATAAGTTTAAATAGACTCTTTGATGAATTGGCTACCGTTGCACTTGCCCAATTTGATGCAAAAACAAGATTTACTCTCTTAGCATCTAAAGGTAATATAAAAAAAGGAATGGATCTTTTGGATAAATTGGATAAGGGCATATTGTAAAAAAGAATTAAAAATTAAAAATTAAAAATGAAAAATTGTGGTTAGTTATGTTAAAAAGAAATATTGATATAGTTTTGCTTACGATTGTTTTAATTGTTGTAGCATTTGCTATGACAAATGACTTTTACTACGAGATTGCGGTGCTTTGCATACTCAATGCCATCATCTGTATAGGGCTCAACCTTTTGATAGGGTATGCAGGGCAGATAAGCTTAGGTCATGGCGGATTTGCGGCACTTGGGGCTTATATATCTGTCATCCTTTCATCAAAGTATGCCATCTCTCCTATGCTATCACTTTTTATAGCTATAGTTTTTATGGGTATTTTTGCCTATATCATTTCAAAACCGATACTAAAACTTGAGGGGCATTATCTGGCTATGGCGACACTTGGTGTAGGGGTTATCATCTATATAGCTATCAATGCTCAAAGTGACTTAACCGGTGGACCTGATGGTATGGGAGTTGATATATTTAAGGTTTTTGGGTTTGAGTTTGATAGCAATATTAAATGGTATATCTTAAGCTCAATTATGCTTATTTTACTGATAATAGCTCTTAAAAACCTTATCAAATCACCCTACGGAAGGGTTTTAAGAGGTATCCATAACTCCACTACAGCAGTTGAAAGTGTAGGTGCTGATGTGGCAAAATATAAAAGTTATGTTTTTGTCATCTCTGTTGTTATCGCAGTTGTGGCTGGAAGTATGTATGCCTTTTTTTCAGGTTTTATAAGTCCGGCAGAGGCTAGTTTCAATAGATCTATAGAGCTTGTTGTCATGGTTGTTTTTGGAGGGATTGGTAGGATCTATGGGGCACTCTTTGGAGCTGTGATTTTGACTATTCTTCCTCAGTTTTTAACTTCGCTAGAGGATTATCAGACATTGATATATGGTGTTATTATCATACTTGTAATGATATTTATGCCAAAAGGGATTATCTCACTTTTTGATAAAATAGGACAAAAAAGTGTTAGTAGTTAGAGAACTTTCTAAGCAATTTGGAGGAGTTAAAGCCGTAGATGATCTTAGCTTTGATGTCAAAAGCGGTACTATTCACTCTATCATTGGACCAAATGGTGCAGGTAAAACTACACTAGTAAACATGATAACAGGAATTTATAAAGTAACTTCAGGTGAAATTTATCTAAAAAAAGAGGGTGAAATTTATCAAAAAGATGATATAGAAGAGATAATTCATGGAAAAAGAGAAAATATTACAAATATTCCTATGAACAAACTTGTGCATAAAGGAGTTTGCAGGACTTTTCAGCACTTAGAAATTTGCAAAGATATGAGTGCATTAGAAAACATAATGCTTGGATTTCATAGATTTTTAAATAAAAATTTTATACTCTCATGCATAAACTCAAAAAAGATAAGAGAAGATGAACAAAAGTATGAGTATGAAGCTATGAAGTATCTAAAGATGTTCTCTCTTGAAGATATTGTATATAAAAAAGCTGACTCTCTGCCTTATGGGGTTCTTAAAAAGCTTGAGATCATAAGAGCTTTAGCTACAAAACCTAGGCTTATACTTTTTGATGAGCCGGTAGCTGGGCTAAACCCAAAAGAGACAGCAGAAATCTCTAAGATCATTAAAGAGTTAGCAAACGAGGGGATAACTATCATCCTAGTTGAGCATGATATGAAGATGGTGATGCAAATTTCAGATAAGATAACGGTTGTTAATTTTGGCAAAAAACTGGCCGAAGGAACACCTTTAGAGATAGCTAATGATGAAAATGTGATAAATGCATATCTAGGGAAAAGACATGGGAAAGCTTAGAGCTTAAATGAAGATAATAAAAAGATTTAAAATGAATAAACAAAAACCAATCACCAATCACGAGTCACGAGTCACGAGTCACGAATCACCATTTTTAAAGATAAAAAATCTATCTTTTAGTTATGGGCAGATTTTAGCACTAAATGATATAAATATAGAGGTAAAAAAGGGTGAGATTGTGGCTCTTATTGGGGCTAATGGAGCTGGAAAAACTACACTTTTAAAAGTTTTAAGTGCCATTGAGATGCACAAAATTGGTAGCATCATTTTCAAAGATGAAGATATATCAAAAACAAACTCAGTTATAAGAGTAAAAAAAGGCATAGCCCAAGTTCCTGAGGGTAGGGGACTTTTTAATATCTTAAGTATAGAGGACAATCTCTTAATGGGAGCATACCTAAGAGGTGATGACAAGATAAAAAGTGATATAGAGTTTGTATATGATCTTTTTCCGGTACTTAGAGAGAAAAAAGATCACTATGCAGGAACTCTCTCAGGCGGTCAGCAGCAAATGTTAGCTCTTGGTAGGGCTTTGATGAGCAGACCTGAGCTTTTACTCTTGGATGAGCCTAGTATGGGACTAGCTCCAATTATAGTAGATGATATATTTGAAGTTATAGAAAATCTAAGAAAAAAAGGAACTACTATATTTTTAGTAGAGCAAAATGCTTTTTTAGCTTTAGAGATAAGCGATAGGGCTTATGTGCTAGAAAACGGTGAAATTGTAATGAGTGGCAACTCAAGTGAACTTATAGATGATAAAAAAGTAAAAGAGGCTTATCTTGGGATGTGATGTTAGGTTTTAGGGTGTAGGATTTAGGTTGAAAAAATTTGGAATTACTGCTTTTTGTGCTATAATCGTATAAAATAAAAATTTTTAAAAGGTTATTTTTTGCAAAAAAATATAGATATTTTATTGACCAACCTGTCCAAAGAGGAGCTTGTTAGAGATTTTTATTTTATTGGCGGAACAGCACTATCATATTATCTAAATCACAGGATATCTTATGATATAGATTTAATGAGTGATAAAAAGTTGTTATATAATGATTTGATGGCTTTAAATTTAAAATTTGATGGAAAATATATCCCTGATGTAAACGAAAGTACTTTTAGGATCAATACAGGGTGCGACTTAAAAGAGTATAAGATGATGTTTAATATGCAAGGTATAAAAGTTGAATTTTTTTATCCAAATGATCC
>JALVXV010000108.1 GCA_027038235.1 Campylobacterales bacterium
TCCGTTTTCCGTTGTCCGAATAAAGAGATTGGATAGTCTTTTTAGCTCTAAGCTCTTAGCTCTAGGCTCTTAGCTTTCTAACAACCTGACTGTAATACAAAAAACGGAAAACAGCATCCGTTGTCCGTTTTCCGTTTTCCGTTATTTGTATGGGGATTGGAGAGTCTTTTAGCTCTAAACCCCAAATCCTAAATCCTAAATCCTAAACCCTAATCACTAATCACTAATCACTACATTATCCAAACATCATATTTGGCAACCATAAAGATATAATAGGTACATAAGTAATTATCAACAATCCAATGAGCAATGTTATTGTCCATGGAAGTGTATAAATGATGACATCTTTTATATTAAATCCAGTAATTCCACTTGTAACAAATAGATTTAGTCCAACTGGTGGAGATACCATACCTATCTCCATATTTACTGTGATAATAATACCAAGATGTATAGGATCTACTCCTAAAGCTGTAGCGACAGGAAGTAACAATGGGACAAGTATCATGATAATAGCACTTGGCTCCATAAAACTTCCAGCTATGATAAGCAGTATATTTATAAGAAATAAAAATGCTATCTTTCCAACATGGGCATTTACCAAAGCTTGTGTGATGTGCTGAGGCACATTTTCCAAGGTCAAAAAGTGTGCAAATAGCATAGCATTTGCTATGACAAACATAATCATCGCAGCTGTTTTAGCAGATTCTAAGATGATAGGGTAAAAATCTTTTAGCTTAACATCCTTATAGATAATCCAAGATACAAAAAATGCCCATACTGCAGCAACTGCAGCAGCTTCAGTAGGAGTGAAAATACCACCATAAATTCCTCCTATGACTATGACTATAGTCATAAGACCCCAGGAAGCATCTTTTAACTTTTGCACTCTCTCTTTAAAAGGGGCAGGTTTAGTTCTTTTAAAGCCTAATTTTTTAGCACCTATATATGTAACACCTATAAGCATACTCCCTAATAACAATCCTGGAATTACACCAGCCATAAAGAGTTTACCTATTGATTGCTCTGCTGTTACACCATAGACTATCATAACTATTGAAGGGGGTATTAAGATACCAAGACTTCCCGAAGTAGCTATCGTTCCAATGGCATATCTTTTGGGATATCCTGCCTCTTGAATGGCTGCAAACATAATTGAGCCTATCGCAACAACTGTTGCAGGTGAACTACCGCTAACTGCAGCAAAAATAATACTAGCAAATATAGCACTTATAGGAAGTCCACCAGGTAGATGCCCTACTGCACTCTTTGCAAAGTCAATAATCCGCTTTGATGCACTACCCTTGCTAAGCAGATTACCTGCTAAGATAAACATAGGTATAGCCATTAAAGAGTAGGAATCTATCTTTTCAAAAAGCATAGATGATATCTCTTCAGGTGATATAGGAGTGTACATCAAGAGTGTGATAAAAGTACTTGCTCCCAAAGATATAGCTATAGGAGTACCTATAATCATAAGGAGAAAAAATAGACCAAATAGTACATATACACTCATCCTACACCCCTTTTTCCATATCTTCTAGCTTTTTAAGAAGTTTTGTTTGACATAAGATGAGCTTTTTTTCTATATTTTTTAACTTTTCCACCTTATCTCTCTCTTTAAGCGAACTAACCTCTTCTTCAATTATCTTTTCCATCTCTTTCTCTAATTTTTCCAATTTTTTCTCAATGGTCTCTATCTTTCCAAGTCTCTCTTGAACTGCAAGAGTCTTTTCAACCTTTTCAATCTTCTGTTCATCTTCACTCTCTTGCATTTTTGCAAGTATCATTTCAGCTTCACTCTCTCTTCTTGCTAATTCAGCAGGAGTTTTAATGATCTCTATAAGTTTTTCAAAAACTCTAAGAGCCGCAGAGGCAAATGCCAAAGGTATGACAGAGTATGGTATCCACATAGGAACTGCCCAATCATCCTCCATGCCAAGCCATGATATTTGAGGCACTACAAGATCTACTGAAACCTCTTCAAGGTCGATCTCTAAAAGTAGATATTTGTAGCCATAATAGGCAACTGCTATTAGATAGACAATTACAATAACATGGGAGAGTATCATCAAAGCTTTCATCAAAGGTGCAGGAAGTCTTTCCATAAAAATAGTAACAGATATGTGAGAATCTTTTTTGAAGCAGTATGCTGCTCCAAAAAAAGCACTCCAAATAAAGAAAAAGTTTGTAAGTTCACTAGCCCAAGTAATAGAGCCATTAAACCCATATCTAGCAACAACATTTACAAATGCCAAAACAACCCCGGCAGCTATGCCGAAGGTTGCTATGGATTTGTTAATGGAGCCTAGTATCTTATCTACAAGCCCAAACATGACTTTACTTATTTAGCCAATTTTAAAGCCGCTTGAATAAGATCTTTTCCTATCTTTTTAGGACTGTAAAACTGTGGATATATTTTACTCTCAGCTTCTTCCCAAGCTGCTCTTTGCTCTGGAGTTAAGTTGTAAATCTTTAACTTTCCTGTTTTATCAGCATAAGCCTTTATCTTTGCAAATTGAGAATTATTAAGCTCTATTGCATATTGTCTCTCTTTTTCAGTCGCCTCTTTCATAGCCTGTTTTACATCTTTTTTCAAATCAGCAGGTAGAGAGTTCCAAAACTTTTTACTCATAACAACAAGATAACCAAGATAACCATGATTACTCATTGTCATATACTTTTGAACCTCATAGAATTTTTTTGTATATATGTTAGAGATTGTATTTTCTTGACCATCTATAACACCTTGCTGAAGAGCTGAATAGACTTCACTAAAAGGCATCATTTGAGGATTTGCTCCTACAGCTTTAAATTGAGCTTCAAGTACCTTTGAACTCATAATTCTAAACTTTTGACCTGCAGCATCTTTTGGCCATAGTATAGCTTTTTTTGAAGATGTCAACTCTTTAAAACCATTATCCCAAAAATCAAGTGCTACATAGCCCTTCTTTGTTACCATATCTTTAAGCTTTGCTCCAACTTCACTATCTTGAACTCTATGGACATGAGCCATATCTTTAAACAAGAAAGGAAGATCAAAAAGTGCAAGTTGTGGAACAAATCTTCCAAATTTTGAAAAACTTGGACATGCCATCTGTACTGAATTAAGCTTTAGTGCTTTTAAGACAGCTTTATC
>JALVXV010000109.1 GCA_027038235.1 Campylobacterales bacterium
ATGGGAGATCCAAAGATTGTTGAGGATACATTAAAAACTATAAAAAAGATAAAGGGCATAGAAAACATCGAAATAGACAAATCAAAAGAGGTTATTAAGACCTTTGGACTTAAAGATAGATTTACATCAAGCAAAATGATACAAAATATCTTCAAGACAAAAAAGAGTCTCATAACTGAACATAGTGCAAATGGCAAACATATACTTGAAATACACAAACCTCTAATAGCAACTAGTGAGTGTCTATCTTGTCATGCAACATCCAAAAATGGAGATGTTTTAGGTGTATTAAATCTTGGACTCTCTCTTGAAAAATCTGACAAAGAGATAAGTACTTTTAATTATCTTATAGCTACTAGCCTTGCTGCTGCAGCTATTATAGCTACTTTGGGATTTTTATTCTTTTTTAAAAAAGAGATTTTAAAGCCATTACACCTTTTAACAGCGAGGGTAAAAGATATAGCAACTGGGGATGGAGATTTGACAAAAAGGCTTAACTTTACAAAAGAGGATGAACTCTCACAAGCTGGAAAGTGGGTAGATACTTTTATAGAGAAGGTGCAACACTCCATTGCTGATGCTAAAAACTCTAGCAAACAAAACCTTAACCTATCAAATGAGCTAGAAAATAGCTCCCACCATCTTAGTCAAGAGATAAACAATAATTTAAAAGAGATTGAAGAGGTTAATAAGATGGGTAGTAGCATGAAATCTGTCCTAATTGATACTGTTGGAAGTGCTAAAAAGAGTAAGGAGGATATTGAAAAGGCTGATAAAAAACTTCAAGCTGTCAAAGAGAGTATCAACATTATGAGTAAAAAGATGCAAGAGGAGTCTGAAGTTGAAGTTGAACTAGCAAATAGGATAAATGAACTAAACAAAACTGCTGAGGATACAAAACTTGTACTAACAAAGATCTCTGATATTTCAGATCAAACAAATCTTTTAGCTTTAAATGCCGCTATCGAAGCAGCTAGAGCAGGAGAGCATGGAAGAGGCTTTGCAGTGGTTGCTGATGAAGTTAGAAAACTAGCTGAACAAACTCAAAAATCCCTACATGAAATAGATGCCACTACCAATCTCATGGTACAAGAGATTGCTAACACAAGTGAAACTATAAGTAAAAATGCAAAAAGTATTGAAAAATTATCTACTAGTGCCTTAGAGATAAATTCAGAGATAGATGAGACTTCAAAGGTAGTTAGAGTTGCTCAGCAAGTTTCTGATAATTCACTAAAAGAGTCTATTGAGTTGGCTGAAGATGTTGAAAAAATACTTATAAAAATAGAAGAGATATATGGAACTTCAAAAAAGAATATAAAAGTTATAGATGAGATGAAAAATATCTCAAGAAGAATCAAAAAGAGTGCTAAAGATCTAAATACAAAGCTAAATAGCTTTAAAACTACCTAATCCACTTCATACTTTACAATTTAGATTTAGCTAGAGTGAGACTTGGTTGCGGGAGGAGGATTTGAACCTCCGACCTTCGGGTTATGAGCCCGACGAGCTACCAAACTGCTCTATCCCGCGATATGTAGAAAAATGGATGGGGTAGAGGGATTCGAACCCCCGAATGACTGGACCAAAACCAGTTGCCTTACCGCTTGGCGATACCCCACCAATTAATTGAGGTGAAATTATAGTGATATTTTCCTTAATTGTCAAGAGTGGGGTCTTTTTTTTGCATATCTTGAGCTATTTTATAGTATAATTCTATTGCAAGATATTATTAGAGATGCCCTTTAGGAAAATGATGTGAAAAAAGCAACAAAGAGTGAGATAGCTTTTATAAAAGAGCAATTTTTAAAACACTATAAAGATGCAAAAACAGAGTTGCACTATACCAATTTATATGAACTTTTAGTAAGTGTCATGCTTTCAGCTCAATGTACTGACAAAAGAGTCAACCTAATAACACCTCAACTTTTTAAACACTATCCTACCATCAAAAAGTTAGCAAAAGCTAAACTTGACAATATAAAAGAGTTGATAAAGAGTTGCTCTTTTTTTAATAATAAGGCTAAAAATCTTATATTAATGGCTAAAAAAGTAGTAGATGATTTTGATGGAGAGATTCCACTTGATGAAAAAAAGCTTATATCACTTGCTGGAGTAGGACAAAAAACTGCACATGTAGTATTAATAGAGTACACAAATGCTAACCTCATGGCAGTAGATACTCATGTCTTTAGAGTTTCTCATAGATTGGGGCTAAGTTATGCTAAAACTGTTAAAAAAACAGAGGAGGAGTTGGTAAAAAAATTAAAAGATGATTTACATATATTTCATCAAGCTATGGTACTTTTTGGAAGATATATTTGTACTGCTAAAAATCCAAAATGCGATACAGAATGCTTTTTAACTTCAGTATGCAAAAGCAAAAAAGGTTTTAAACCAAATTAAGGCTATATGATATGAAAAAGATAATTTTACTATTGATATTTATCATAAGAATATGTAGTTTTGCTGATGTTAGCTCTTTTACTATAGATAATGATGCATTAGCTAGTAAGCAAGATGGCAGATATACAAATGGACTATTTTTTAGTTATCTTGCAGATTTAAATAGTTCAAAAAGTTTTAATTTTTTAGATAATTTACAAAGCAATAATGCTTTTAGCATTTCACATATCATCTTTACACCAAATAATAAAGGGCATCTCTAATAATAGGTGATACCCACAATGGACTTTGCAGATGTAAGATTGTGCAAGAGATTTATGAGTTTTAGTTGTAGCTAAGATGATTAAATATCTTGTGCAAGATTGCTTCTGCAAAGTCCACCCTTTGGGCATCATCAGCTTTCGTATATACTTCGTTACATCTTTTCAACTTAGCTTCTGCTAAGCCTTCAAAGATGTGCCTTGTCTATACAAAAGCTGAAGATGTTGTGGGCATTACCTATTATTAGAGATGCCCTAAAGCTAAATCTACTCCAATACTTAATGACATACCCTATGCAGGATATCTAAAATTAAACTTTTTACTTTATAAATCTACCAAAAACTATTTTCATGAATTTGGTATAAATATTGGAGTGGTCGGTCCTATTACTCTAGCTGAAGAGTTGCAAAAAGGCTTTCATACTCTTATAGGTCATTCAAAACCTGCAGGATGGGATACTCA
>JALVXV010000110.1 GCA_027038235.1 Campylobacterales bacterium
TCTGAAAGAGGAACAAAAGCATCAACTATCTTATTTCCTGCTCTTTCATCCATAGCATTTATCTGCCCTCTTCTTCTATTTAGATCTCCTATAACATCGCCCATAAACTCTTCAGGAACTTCTACCTCTACCTTCATAATAGGCTCTAAGATAACAGCATTTGCTTTTCTTGCTCCCTCTTTAAAACACATAGAAGCTGCAAGTTTAAATGCCATCTCAGATGAGTCAACATCATGGTAGCTTCCATCATAAAGTGTAACTTTTACATCTTCTACTGGATAACCTGCTAGAACTCCTCCTTGCATAGCCTCTTGAACACCTTTATCAACTGCTGGAATATACTCTCTAGGAACTACACCACCTTTTATCTCATTGACAAATTCATATCCGCTACCTTGTTCCATTGGCTCAAGTTTTAAGAATACATGACCATATTGACCTCTACCACCACTTTGCTTAGCATATTTATACTCTTGATTTACAGGTGTTTTGATAGTCTCTCTATATGCTACTTGAGGCTGACCAACTTCAGCATCCACCTTAAACTCTCTAAGCATTCTATCAACCAATATCTCAAGGTGCAATTCACCCATACCACTGATGATAGTTTGACCACTCTCTTCGTCAGTTTGCACTCTAAAGCTTGGATCTTCTTGTGCTAGTTTTTGTAGTGCTATACCCATTTTTTCTTGATCTGCTTTAGTTTTTGGCTCAACTGCAACTGAGATAACAGGATCTGGAAAATCCATTTTTTCCAAAATTACTTTATCCTTTTCATCTGCAAGAGTATCACCTGTAAGAGTATCTTTTAGACCGACTACTGCACCAATCTCACCTGCATAAAGCTCTTTTATCTCTTCTCTTTTGTTTGAGTGCATTTTCAAAAGTCGTCCAACTCTCTCTTTTTTACCCTTTGTAGTATTGTAAACATAACTTCCACTCTCAAGCACACCTCTATAAACTCTTATAAAGGTAAGCTGACCCACAAATGGATCTGTCATGATTTTAAAAGCTAGTGCAGCAAAAGGGCCATCATCAGTTGATTTTACCTCTGTTTTAGTTCCATCTTCATACTCACCTCTTATATGGGCAACCTCTGTAGGAGCTGGCATATACTCTACAACTGCATCTAAAAGTGGCTGAACACCCTTATTTTTAAAAGCAGTTCCACAAGTCATAGGAACCAAATCAAGGCTTAAACATCCTGATTTTATACCCTTTTTTATCTCTTCTACTGTAAGCTCTTCGCCACTAAGATATTTTTCCATCAACTCATCATCTGTCTCTGAAATAGCTTCGATAAGTTTTTCTCTATACTCTTCAGCCTTTTCTTGAAGATCTGATGGAATTTCAACTACTTCATATTTTGAACCCATTGCAGCTTCATCTTCCCATACATAGGCTTTCATCTCTACAAGGTCAACAACACCTTTGAAATTATCCTCTGCACCTATTGGGAGTTGAATTGGAACCGGATTGGCTTTAAGCCTCTCTTTTATCTGTCTTTCAACTTCATAAAAATTTGCTCCAACTCTATCCATCTTGTTGACAAAAACCATTCTTGGAACTTCATATCTATTTGCTTGTCTCCAAACAGTTTCACTTTGAGGTTGAACTCCACCTACTGCACAAAATACTGCTACTGCACCATCTAGTACCCTCATACTTCTTTCAACTTCGATAGTAAAATCAACATGCCCTGGGGTATCTATGATATTTATCTGATGATCTCTCCAAAAACAGGTAGTTGCAGCAGAAGTGATAGTGATACCTCTCTCTTTCTCCTGCTCCATCCAGTCCATAGTAGCTGCACCATCATGAACCTCGCCTATTTTATGACTAATTCCAGTATAAAATAAAATTCTTTCTGTTGTTGTTGTCTTTCCTGCATCAATATGTGCAGCAATTCCTATATTTCTAACTCTATCTATGGGTGTTTTTCTAGCCATTATATTTTCCTTTTATTACCAAGCATAGTGAGCAAATGCTTTATTTGCTTCAGCCATTTTATAGGTATCCTCTTTCTTCTTATAAGCTGCACCTCTACTATTTGCCGCATCCATTAATTCATTTGCAAGTCTATCTTTCATAAGTCTTTCGCTTCTTCTTCTTGCATAAGTTATAAGCCATCTAATAGCCAATGACTGCTGTCTAGCAGGTCTAACCTCGATAGGAACTTGATAAGTAGCACCGCCTACTCTTCTACTTTTAACTTCCATTACAGGCTTGATATTTTCGATGGCTGCATTAAATACATCGATGCCTTTTTCTTCACTCTTTTTTTCGATGGTTTCAATCGCATCATAAAATATCTTTGTTGCAATACTCTTTTTTCCATCTTTCATAAGTGAATTGATAAATTTTGTGATTATTTTACTGTTATATATAGGGTCAGGTAGTACCTCTCTGACCTGTGCTCTTCTTCTTCTCATTTATATTCCTTCAATATTAAATTTACTCAAGTATTAGCCATAAAGGCTAAACCTGTTTAGCTATGGTTATTTAGGTCTTTTTGTACCGTATTTACTTCTAGCAACTTTTCTATTTGCAACACCTGCAGTATCTAAAGCACCTCTTACGATATGATACTTAACACCAGGTAAATCTTTTACCCTTCCGCCTCTTACTAAGACAATAGAGTGCTCTTGAAGGTTATGACCTTCACCTCCAATGTAGCTTATCACTTCAAATCCAGAAGTTAGTCTAACTTTTGCTACTTTTCTAAGAGCTGAGTTAGGCTTTTTTGGAGTTGTAGTATAAACTCTTGTACAAACACCTCTTCTTTGAGGACACTTTACAAGTGCAGGTGATTTGGACTTTTTGATCACCTTTTTTCTCTCTCTTCTTACCAATTGATTGATGGTAGGCACATCTTTTCCTTTTTTCTAAAATTTATTTATGGATACAATTACCCAAAAATAGACGGTATTTTATCTTTTTATAGCTTAAATTTAGATAATTACAGGCTATTATTGCCTGTAAGCTAAGAGCATAGAGCCAAGAGCTAAGAGCCTCAATCAATGTAATATCTTTAACATCAATGCTCTAAGCTCTAAGCTCTAAGCTCTAAGCTTTTTTAAACTGCTTCCTTAGGAGCTATCTTAAACTCTCTATCTTTATAAAGTCCTGTTCCAACAGGGATAGTTCTTCCTAAGATTACATTCTCTTTTAAATCTTCAAGATTATCAACTTTTGCTGCGATACTAGCTTCAGTCAAGACTTTTGTAGTCTCTTGGAATGATGCTGATGATATGATAGAATCACTTCCTATCGCAGCTCTTGTTACACCAAGAAGTACCGGCTCAGCGATAGCTGGTTCTCCACCTATTTTTATAATTCTCTCATTCTCCTCTTTAAACCTTCTTCTACTTATCAAATCTCCGACAATTAGCTTAGTATCTCCACTATCAACTATCTTAACCTGTCTTAACATTTGAGAAACTATTACCTCTATATGCTTATCATTGATAGCAACACCTTGAGATCTATAAACTTGCTGAATTTCACTGATGATATATGAGTGAAGTGCCTTCTCACCAAGTATTCTTAATATATCATGACTTGAAATAACTCCATCTGTCAACTGCTCTCCTGCATGTACAAATTCGCCTGTATGTACAAAAATTTGATAATTTTTATCTACCAAATACTCATAAGATTTACCAACAGGAGTATCAATAATAATTCTCTCTTTATTTCTTAATGGTTTGCCAAATCTAATAGTACCATCAACCTCAGCAATAATCGCAGCATTTTTTGGTCGTCTTGCTTCAAAAAGTTCACTTACCCTTGGAAGACCACCAGTAATATCTTTTGATTTTGCAACTGCCTTAGGAGTTCTTCCTATGACATCAGCTTGAGCCACTTTATCACCATTTTGTACAAAGATTGCAGTTTTTGGATCTAGTTGATATCTTAAAATTTCACCTTTATCTGTAGCTAAAACAAGTGTAGGCTTAACTCCGCTTGGAATATACTCATTTACAACAAGCCTACTTTGACCTGTGAGTTCATCAAACTGCTCATCTACTGTAACTCCTGGAGTAATATCCTCAAATGCTATAGTTCCACTATCTTCAGCAATGATTGGTATAGAGTATGGATCCCACTCTGCTATAACTGTTTGCTCATTTGTAGAAGGGGTTGCAACCTTATCGCCTTTTTCAATGGCTGAGTTATCACCAAAATTGAGTATGGAATTTCTAGGAAGATAATATCTTATAGCCTCTCTTCCTTTATCATCAGCAATAACTGCAAAAAGTCCCTTTTCTACAACTTTGTGCCCCTTTTTGATATCATTAAATCTCTCAAGATAGTCACCTGTCAATTTAAAATATTTGATGATACCTGAGACTTTTGAAGTAATTGTCTGTACTACAGGCTCTCCATCATTTACTTTAAGTTCACTTGCATAAGGTATCCTATTTGGTATATTCCACCCCTCTTTTATAACCTCTACAATACTCTCATTTTTAGCAACTTTATCTCCATTTTTATAAGGGATTAAAAATTTACCTTCAACCTTACCGCCGACACCAGCTAATTCATTTGGTTTTGCAATATCATTCTTTCTTAAGACATACTTTATAGACTCTTTTTCATTTCTGACAACAATATTTGTCTCATCATGAATATTATTTATCTCAATAGTGCCATCTATTGTTGATTTGATCTTTGGCTCAACCAATAAAACTCCAGCATTTCTTCTATTTGCTACTATCAACTTGCCACTTTTATTTTTATATGTTTTAAGATTGTAGTATCTTATAAATCCCTCTTTTTTTGCTGTTACCTGTCTATCTTGGGCTTCAGTTGATGCTGTACCACCTATATGGAATGTTCTTAGTGTCAATTGAGTTCCTGGCTCTCCAATTGATTGGGCTGAGAGTATTCCTACTGCCTCTCCAGGTTTTACAAGCTTACCCTCTCCTAAGTTGATACCATAACACTTAGAGCATACACCCTTTGGTGCCTTACAAGTAATAGGAGTTCTTATAACCACAGACTTAACTCCAGCCTCTTTTAGAGCAAGTGCTTTTTGTTCATCTATCAAAGTACCTTCATTAAATAGTACTTCATTGGTTATAGAATCTATAACATCTTCAGCTAAAACTCTACCTGTTACCCTCTCATCTAGGCTCTCTATAAGATCTCCATTGGAGGTTATATCTGTGATTTCAACCCCCTCATGAGTACCACAATCCTCAATAGTAACTTTAACATTTTGTGCAACATCTATAAGCTTTCTTGTTAAGTATCCTGCATTTGCAGTCTTAAGTGCAGTATCAGCCAAACCTTTTCTAGCACCATGAGTTGATATAAAGTATTCAAGCACATTTAAGCCCTCTTTAAAGTTAGAGATAATTGGTGTTTCGATAATACTTCCATCAGGTTTTGCCATAAGTCCTCTCATACCTGAAAGCTGCCTTATTTGAGCTGCACTACCCCTAGCACCAGAATCTGCCATCATATAGATAGAGTTAAACCCATCTTTATCATTTTCAACAAGCTTCATCATCTCAGTTGCTAAAGTGTTATTGGTATCTGTCCATATATCAATAATCTTATTGTATCTCTCAGAAGAGGTCAAAAGACCTGCTTGAAACTGCTTTTGAATCTCAACAACCCTCTTTTTTGCCTCTTGGATATACTTTGCTTTACTTTCTGGAGTTTTAATATCATCTATTGAGATAGATATACCAGCTTTTGTTGAATATTTAAAACCAAGAGCCTTTAATTTATCAAGAAATTCAGCTGTAACTTCATATCCGCCCTCTTTAAATACATAATCTACCAAATTACCTATATCTTTCTTTTTAAGAATTTTATTCCAAAGATTTTCAGGCACAAAGTCTGGTAAAATGGATTTAACTATCAATCGACCAGCAGTTGTAAAGGTTATCTTCTCATCAACTATGGTTTTTATCTTTGCATGGATATCTAAAAGTCCAGCTTCTAAAGCCATCATAACTTCATTTATATTGCCAAAGAGCTTATTTTCACCCTTTACACCTATCTTTTCTAAAGAGATATAATAGGTTCCCAAAATCATATCTTGAGTAGGAACAGTTATGGCCTTTCCAGATGCTGGAAGTAAGATATTCATACTACTTAGCATCAATACCTTGCACTCTGCTATAGCCTCTTGACTTAAAGGTACATGAACTGCCATCTGATCGCCATCAAAATCAGCATTAAATCCAGAACAAACCAAAGGATGAAGTCTTATAGCTTTTCCATCGATAAGCACTGGATGAAAGGCTTGGATAGAGAGCTTATGAAGTGTTGGAGCACGGTTTAAAAGTACTGGATAGTTATCAACTACCTCTTGTAAACACTCCCAAACCTCATTGGTTTTTGCCTCTATCATCTTTTTGGCTTGTTTGATTGTAGTAGAGTAGCCCTTCTCCTCAAGTTTTGCTAATAGGTGAGGTTTAAAAAGCTCCAAAGCCATATTTTTTGGAAGTCCACACTGATCCATTCTAAGATTTGGTCCTACTACTATGACACTTCTTCCTGAAAAATCAACCCTCTTTCCAAGTAGATTTTGTCTAAATCTTCCCTGTTTTCCCTTGATAATTTCACTAAGAGATTTAAGAGGTCTTTTATTTGCACCTTTTACTGCATTTGCCCTTCTTCCATTATCAAACAGAGCATCAACTGCCTCTTGGAGCATCCTTTTCTCATTTCTTATGATGATCTCTGGTGCATCAAGCTCCATAAGTCTTTTAAGTCTGCTATTTCTATTGATAACTCTTCTATAAAGATCATTTACATCACTTACTGCAAATTTACCACCATCAAGTGCCACAAGAGGTCTAAGATCAGGTGGAAGTACCGGAAGAACAGTTATCATCATCCATTCAGGCTTATTTCCGCTATTTAAAAAAGCCTCAGTTACTTTCAATCTTTTAATGATAGTTTTCTTCTTTGCTTCGGAATTTGTCGCCTCTATCTGGGCTTTTAATTTTTCAAGCAACTCAACCAAGTCAAGTTCAGCCAAAAGCTCCCTTACAACCTCTCCACCCATATAGGCTTCAAATCCACTATCTTCATATCTCTTTATAAGTGATTGATACTGCTCTTCATTTAAAACATCATATTTTAAAACAGGTTTTTTATTTTCATTATCATAGTATGATTCACCTGGATTTTTAACTATATAAGCTTCATAGTATAAAACCCTTTCAAGATCTTTCATCTTGACACCAAGCAAAGTTCCTATTCTGCTAGGAAGAGAGTTTACATACCAAATATGTGCAACTGGTGTAACAAGCTCGATATGACCCATTCTGCTTCTTCTTACTTTAGAGCTAATTACTTCAACACCACACTTTTCACATTTGATGCCTTTGTATCTCATCTTTTTATACTTGCCACATAGACACTCATAGTCTCTAACAGGACCAAAAATCTTTGCACAAAATAGTCCATCCCTCTCTGGCTTTAATGTTCTATAGTTTATGGTTTCTGGCTTTTTTACTTCACCATAACTCCAAGACATTATCGTCTCAGGACTAGCAAGTTTTAGCTGAAACTGATCAAAGTCTCTTGGTCTATTCTCTTCATTTATCTCTATTTCAACCATTTTCTTCATTTTCATCTTCCTCTTTATATATACGAACATCAAGTGCAAGTGATTTTAACTCATTTGTTAAAACAAAGAATGTCTCAGGAATTCCTGTCTGAGGTACATTTTCACCTCTTGTTAAAGCCTTATATGCTTTGACTCTACCCTCTACATCATCTGATTTGATAGTAAGCATCTCTTTTAAGGTATTTGCTGCACCATAAGCCTCCAATGCCCAAACTTCCATCTCACCAAATCTTTGACCACCAAAGAGTGCCTTACCACCAACTGGCTGCTGAGTAACAAGTGAGTAAGGTCCTGTACTTCTTGCATGAACTTTTTCATCAACTAAGTGATGGAGTTTTAGCATATACATATAGCCTACATTTACTCTCTCTTCCATTTTTTCACCGGTCTTTCCATCATAAAGCTCAGTTTTTCCGTCCATATCTATCTTTGCTAACTCAAAGAGCTTTTTAAACTCATCTTCATTTACTCCCTCGAAGATAGGAGTAGCAAACTTAACCCCTTTTGACCAATCTCTAGCATACCCTAAGAGTTCATCATCACTTAATGAATCGATAAATTCAGGAGTAGTAAGTTTTGCAACTTTACTTATCTCTTTCATCTTCTCTCTTAAGGTTTTTAACCACTCTCCTTGCTTTTTAGAAAAGATCTCCTCTATTTGTTCACCTAGTCTCTTTCCAGCAAGTCCTAAGTGAACTTCTAAGATTTGACCTATATTCATCCTAGATGGAACTCCAAGAGGATTTAGGCATATCTCTACACTTCTTCCATCCTTTAGATATGGCATATCAACCTCAGGTACTATATTTGAAACGATACCTTTATTTCCATGTCGTCCTGCCATCTTATCGCCGACTTTTAGCTTTCTTTTAGTTGCTATATATACCTTTACAAGCTTTACTACACCGCTTGGAAGAATATCATCCTTTTTAATGATATCTATCTTAGCATCATGCTCCTCTTTAAGCTCCTTTTTTGCATTTTGAAAGTACTCTTTTATATGATTGAACTCATCTTGTATCTCTTTTGAAAAAGATTTTGTCAGCGAGTTAAGAGCAAATCTATTGACACTCTCTAAATCCTCTTTTGCTATCAAATCCCCAGCTTTATACTCTTTGCCAGAAACTATTGCATCACTCTCAAGTGGGTTTTTGCTAAGAAGAGAGTTTATCTTAAGTATCTCTTCACGATCTAGCATAAGAAGTCTATCAAGATGATCTCTATCTAACCTCTTCTTCTCCTCTTCAAAAGCTTTTATAGCCCTTGGATCTTTTTCATACCCTTTTTTAGTAAATATTTTTACATCTATTACAACACCCTCAGTAGAGGATTTAGCATATAAAGATTTATTTACAACATGTCCAGCTTTTTCACCAAATATTGCTCTTAGAAGTCTCTCTTCAGGAGTAGGCTTTATCTCACCCTTTGGACTTACCTTGCCTACAAGTATCATTCCGGGTTTTATATAGGTACCTATCTTTACTATACCGCTCTCATCAAGATGGGCTAAATCCTCCTCTTTTACATTTGGTATATCCCTTGTAATCTCTTCGGTACCATCTTTAAGCTCTCTTGCTTCTACCTCATGCTCATATACATGAACACTTGTAAAGGTATCCTCTCTTATTAGTTTTTCACTTATTACGATAGCATCCTCATAGTTATATCCATTCCATGGCAAAAATGCAACCATAACATTTTTACCGATGGCAAGTTCTCCCAAGTCCATATTTGGACCATCTGCGATCACTTGCCCTGCCTTAACAACTTGACCTTTTTTAACTATAGGATACTGAGTATAGGATGTATTTTGGTTTGTTCTTACATTTTTTTGCATAGTGTAGTGATCTATATAGGCACCCTTATCATCTTCACCCAAAATATAGATATTTTTACTATCAACCTTTTCAACTATACCATCCCTTTTAGCTTTTATAGCTGCCCAAGAGTCTCTAGCGACAATCTTTTCAACACCAGTTCCAACCATTGGTGCTTCATTTTTCAAAAGTGGCACACCCTGTCTTTGCATGTTTGAACCCATCAAGGCTCTATTTGCATCATCATGCTCTAAAAATGGAATAAGACTAGCTGCTACACCTGTTACCATAACTGATGCAAGATCAATTAGATCTACACTCTCTTTTGGAGCAAGTATAATTTCACCATCTTTTCTAACCTCTATCAAATCCTCTACAATGTTGCCTTCGCTATCTAGCTTAGTAGAAGCTGGTGCTATAGTAAGACCCTCCTCTTGAGTAGCAGTAATATACTTTACCTCATTTGTAACTTTTGCATCCTTAACTACTCTATAAGGAGCCTCTATAAAACCAAGATCATTTACTTTTGCATAGGTTGATAATGTATTGATAAGACCTATATTTTGACCCTCTGGAGTCTCTATAGGACAAATTCTTCCATAGTGGGTAGGATGAACATCCCTCACTTCAAAACCTGCTCTCTCCTTGACAAGACCACCAACACCAAGTGCAGATAGTCTTCTTTTGTGAGTTATCTCACTTAGTGGGTTTGTCTGATCCATAAATTGTGAAAGTTGACCTGTTAGGAAAAACTCCATTATAGAGTTGGTTATCATTTTAGAATTTATAAGATCATATGGCATAATATCTTCAATATTGCCACTTAAAGTTGTAAATTTATCTTTTATAGCCTTTTGCATTCTAATTAGACCAGTATGAAGTTCATTTGCTAAAAGTTCACCTATTGCTCTAATTCTCCTATTTCCCAAATGATCTCTATCATCAATATGCCCTTGACCATTTTTTACTTTTATCAAATATTTTGCAGTTTTTATAATATCTTCATTGGTCAAAACAGTTACATAATCAGGTATATCAAGACCTAATTTATGATTCATCTTCATTCTACCTACTCGGGTTAAATCATACCTCTCAATATTGAAAAAGAGATCATTTACAAAGGCTTTTGCTGCCTCTTTTGTAACAGGTTCACCAGGTCTCATAACCTTATGAATTCTTATGCATGAGAGATCGTTTTCATCCTCGATACCCTCTGTCTGTTTTAAGAGTTTTAGTGTCTCAAAATCAGCTAAAAATGAGTTGATAATAGCATCATCTACTCCACTAGCTAAGTCATTGGCTATCTCGATCTCTTCGCACCCCATCTCTATAAGTTTTAACATTTTATTTTCATCAAGCTGAGTAAGTGTATCATAAAGAATTTCACCACTTTCTTTGTCGATTATAGGTGAAGATAGAAATCTATTTATCAAAGTTTCAGTAGGATACTCTATCCACTCAACTCCATCATTTTGTAACTTTTCAGCTTTTTTCTTTGTAAGTCGTTTACCCTCTTTTATTAAAAGATTTCCTTTGTCATCATATAGATCAAACTCTACTCTACCTAGAAAATCTTCAGGATTAAATTTTATTAAAAATTTATTATCTTTTATAGCTATCTTTTGTATAGGATAAAATAGTTTTAAAATATCTTGTTTACTATATCCTAATGCTCTAAAGAGTATAGTTATAGGAACTTTTCTTCTTTTGTTAATTCTAACATATAAAATATCCTTTGCATCATACTCAAAATAGAGCCATGAACCTCTATCTGGAATAATTTGCGAAGTGTAAATAAGCTTGTTTGATGCAACAGAGCTTTCCTCTTCTTTGAAGATAACACCAGGACTTCTATGGAGTTGGTTTACTACAACTCTCTCGACACCATTTATTATAAATGATACTCTATCAATCATAAGAGGAATATCTCTTATATATATACTTTGCTCTTTGATATCTTTGATACCCTTTTTTTCACCTGTTTTTTCATCTTTGTCCCAAAGTATCAATCTTATATTCATTTTTAGATTGGCTGCATATGTTAAGCCTCTATCTATGCACTCTCTCACAGAGTATTTTGGCTTAACCAACTCACTACTTACATACTCTAATGTAATTCTGTTTTGTTGGTCATGGATTGGAAAGATAGATTTAAACACATGCTCTATTCCACTTTCACCATCACTATTGACATTTAAAAAATATTCAAAACTTTTTTGTTGAAGTTGTAAAAGATTGGGGACATCTATGCTTTTTTTTACTTTTGAAAAATCAACTCTTAGTCGATTTCCAGATTTTATATTGTTTGACATGAATTCTACCTCATAGTAGTATTTTTTTATTGCTGTAGAAAATAGCAACAATAAAATAGAAGAAGTTATTTTGATAATTGATCAAAATAGTTAACACCATTATTACGGTTTATACTGAGTATGATACAGGAAAAACCTGTATCATACTGTTTACTTGATTTCAGCAGTTGCACCAGCTTCTTCAAGTTGCTTCTTGATCTCTTCAGCTTCCTCTTTTGAAATTCCCTCTTTAAGAGTTGTTGGAACCTCTTCAACAGCAGCTTTTGCCTCTTTAAGACCCAATCCTGTTATAGCTCTTACTGCTTTGATAGCATTTATCTTCTTATCACCAGCAGCAGTCAATACTACATCAAACTCTGTCTTCTCTTCAGCAGCAGCAGCTTCACCGCCCACTGCACCACCTGCTACTACAGTTGGTTGAGCAGATACACCAAATTTCTCTTCAAACTCTTTTACAAGTTCAGAAAGCTCCAATACACTTAGATTTGAGATATACTCTAAAACATCCTCTTTAGTAATTGCCATTTTTCATCCTTTGTTCTATTTTTTATTATTAATTACAATTTTACTGCTTATGCAGCCTCATTTTCAAGCTTAGCTCGTAAGTTATCAAGTCCAGTAACGAAGTTTCTTGCAGGTGCAGTCCAAACAGATAGCAACATGCCAAGCAACTCTTCATGACTTGGTAATTTAGCCATAGCATTTATAGTAGCAACATCAGCAACTTTACCCTCAAGATAACCAGCTTTTATGACAAATTTATCTTTGTTATCACTTGCAAATTTATCAGCAACTTTACATGCTGAGATTTGATCGCTAGACCAAATTGCAAGATTGTTGTCGGTAACATCGATTTTGTCTATTTTGGCTTTTTGAGCCGCTAATGTTACAAAGCTATTTTTGACAACTCTAACTCTTGTATCATTTTGGTCAGCATACACTCTTAAAGCCTCTAGTTGCTTATGAGTTATACCTTTAAATCCACAGATAACAACTGCTCCTGCAGACTTAAATTCATCAGCTAGATTATCAATGATCTTAGCTTTTTGACTTCTTGTTAGCATTTATTCTCCTTTCAAAACATCGAACTTCGGCGGGATTTATAGGGATAAGGAGTATCCCAACCTGCTGTCTTCAGTTTTAAGATTAATTATTATTTTATATCCAT
>JALVXV010000111.1 GCA_027038235.1 Campylobacterales bacterium
ATCTTTTTTAAATTCATAGAGTTTACAAGCTTTAATATTGTATCAACATTGATCTTATGCTCTCTAAAAATTTTTGCTAGATTTTTATCTTCTAAAAACTTTGCATTGAAGTATTGGTGGTCTCCTGCAGCATAGGGATATGGGATAAAAATAGCTGGAAGTGCATTTGCACAAAGCTCCCACAATGTACTAGCTCCACTTCTGCTTATAGCTAGATCAGCTCTATTTAAAACTTGAGGCATATCATCTATAAAGTCATATAATTCTATATCCAAATCCTCTTCTTCATAAAACCTCTTTAACTCTTTATACTCTTTTTTCCCACATTGATGTATGATATTTATGCCTTTATCTTTAAGAGGTTTTGCTATAGATTTTGCTAAATTATTTATAAATCTAGCCCCCTGAGAACCGCCCAAAAAGATAATCGTATCTAAACTCTCTCTAACTCTTCTTGTTTTAAAAAACTCCTCTCTAACAGGATAATCTTTGATGGGTGATTTATCCTCATAAGAGCTAAAAAAAGCTTTTGCATAGGGTTTTAATTTTGCATTTAATGAGCCTATTTTAGCATTTTGTTCATGGATATATAACTCTTTTTGAAAAATAACAGCCCCAAATGAAGCTGCTGCAGCAGAGTACCCTCCAACCGATACAACTTTTTTGATACCATGTCTTTTAAATATAAAAAAGCATTTTAAAGCATAAAGTATAATTTTTAAAAGAGAGATGATTTTGCCTATTCTGTTTTGATTTACTACACCTTTTGTATTGAAAAAATATTTTTTGCTAAAACCCTCTTCATCTTCAAACCATGCTCTATCTTGACCATTTGTAGAACCTATGAAAATTGGCTTGATTTCCTTTTTGTTAAGCTCCTCTTTTAAAGCTCTAGCGATACTAAGATGACCGCCTGTTCCTCCTCCTGTTATAACTATCATTTTAGATCTGCCTTTTTGCTTATCATCAAAACCAAACCTATCCCAATGCTAAGAGCCAACATAGAGCTACCCCCATAGCTTAAAAATGGAACAGCTATACCTTTTATAGGTATCAAAGAGGTAACACCATATGCATTCATTAAAAATGAAAAAGCTATCAAGAGTGCAATGCCCAAAGCAAAAAGATAGTAAACTCTATCTTTACTTCTATTTGCAATTTTAAATATTCTATAAATAATAGCAATGATAGATAGAGTGATGATAGTTACTCCAATAGCTCCTACCTCTTCACTCATTCCAGCTAGTACAAAGTCTGTATGAACTTCGCTTAGAAAGCCAAGCTTAAATGTACCACCACCAATACCCATGCCAAAAAGTCCGCCATGTTTTATGGCATTAAGAGAGTGTGATATCTGCCAAGGCTCTGGTGCATCATGAACTCTTAAAGTATTAGCTATTGAATCAGGAAAGATAGATAAGACCATATTTTGTATGGTAGCCCACCAAGTCTTTATCCTGAGTATTCTATGTGTCGAGGTGGTGATAGCAAAGGTTGCAATAGCTATAGCTCCTAAGATACTAAGTATAAAAAGTTTAGCACTAGTTCCTGCAAAAAATGCCATCACTGCAAGTGTTAAAGCTAGGACAACAACTTGTCCTAAGTCATTTTGGAGTATGGCTATAAGATAAACTGCTACTAAAAATACCCCTATATATGGTAGTATAAGCTTTATCTCCTCTTTAAGTGTTTTTTTATGTTCACTTAATCTTCTAGCAAAACTCCAAGCTAAAAAAAAGACAAAGCCTATCTTAAAAAACTCCACAGGAGCTAGAGAAAAACCAGGAAGCCTTATCCATCTCTTTGCTCCACCTGCAGCGGTTACATAACTCTCAGGCAAAAAGTGCATGACACTCATAAGTATAAGTGAGGTAGCAAATATAAAAAAACCTATGGGTTTAAAATATTTATCAGGATCAAGTTGTGATAAAGACCACATAATGATGATAGATACTATTCCTACTCCAAACTGTCTGATGAAGAAGTGAAACTCACTATATCCTCTATGTAAAAAGATAGTATAGGCTGATAGTGAGAGAGAAAAAATGATCCCCACACTCACAACAAAGATAGTAAATAAAAAAAGAGGTTTATCTGTATGCACCTACTCTCCTAACATCTTCTTTTTCAAACTCTTTTGTGCCGGTTTTTCTCCTAACCAAATAGCATAAAGAGCCTTTTTAAAATCCATATCCTTTATATTATATGCTATTTTACTATTTTTATATACCACCAAACCCTTATTTTTAAAATAGGCAAAATCAAAAATATCGCCTTTGTGAACTTTTGTAGTAAAAATTTGTAAAAATTTATTCAAAATATCTTTATCAACTCTATATCCAAGATCTTTTATCACCTTAAAATCATCACTAAAACCCTCTTTCATCTTAGATGATGTTACCAATGATGAGGTGATAATCATTCTTATATCGCTTGTATTGTTGGCATTAATGATTTTTTTAGGATCATTTGTTTTATCTTTTAGATACAATGCTCCTACATATACATCAAAGATAAATTTTGACCTAATCCCTGCTCCTTGCAAATAGAGTGTTTGATCTTTTAGTGTTAAACTTTTTGGTATCTCAACTCCTCCTATCTCTTTAGCAAATAAAGAGATACTAAACAATAAGATAGACAAGAGTAATATTTTTTTCATCTTAAAATCTCCCTTTGAGCTAAGAGCTAAGAGCTAAAAATACTCTTGACTCTTGGCACTAGAAGCTCTCAGCTCTAAGCTCTCAGCTCTCAGCTTTTTTTATCATATTATAACATTTTTTTTAGGAATGATTTTTGCTTGTATATTTATCGTAGATTGGTTTAAAGGAAAAAAATGTCTTTTGAGATAAGCAAATCACACAATTTGTTGGCAAAAGCGATGGATTATAGGGCATTAAGAGCTGATATGATCTCAAGCAATATAGCCAATATAGATACTCCAGGATACAAATCAAGAGATATAGATTTTGAAAGCTATCTAAAAAAAGAGAGGGATATACTATATGGTAAAAAAAGTCAAGAGTTAGAACTTGCAAAAAGTAATGATATGCATTTAGATCCCTTAGTAGATGACATGGAAAAAGGGGGTATTATCTTCTTTAGAGATGGACATGATGCAAGAAATGATGGAAATACAGTAGATCTTGATGTAGAAACTACAGAGTTAGCAAAAAATAGAGTAATGTACGATGCATTGAGTATGGCACTTAAAAAAGATAGTGCAATTTTTAGAAGCATTATAGACTCTTCAGCAAAGGTATAAAATGGCATTTTTAAGTAGTTTTGATATAAGCGGATATGGTCTCTCAGCCCAAAGATTTAGGATAAATCTTATAAGTTCTAATATTGCAAATGCTGATACTACCAGAACTGATGAAGGAGGACCATATAGAAGAAGAGAGGTAATTTTTAAGGCAATAGATTTTAACAAGGTATTAAATCAAAAGATAAAAGATAGTGAGGCTTTTTTATCGTATGAAAATCCCTTGGATGAGTATGGCTTGAATAAAAAGGCAGATCCTGCTATAATGAGTGTAAAAGTAGATAAAGTTATCAGAGATGATTCGCCATTTAAGATGAAGTATGACCCATCCAACCCAGATGCTGACAAAAATGGGTATGTGGCATATCCAAATGTAAATCCAGTAGTAGAAATGGCCGATCTTATAGAGGCTACTAGAGCATATCAAGCCAATGTGGCTGCATTTCAAAGCTCAAAGGCTATGGCTCAAAGTGCTATAGATATTTTAAGAGCTTAGAAGGAGTTTTAATTGACAAATTCAATCAGCAAGATAAAAAGTGCAACAAGTAGTGTTCAAAATGCAAATGATATAAAAAAAAGTAGTGATGATTTTTCCTCTTTTTTAAAAGAGAGCATAAAAGAGGTAAATAAACTCCAAAAAGAGGGTGATAAAGCGATGAGTGATATAGCGACAGGTAGTGTAAAGGATTTGCATCAAGCTGCTATCGCTATAGATAAGGCTGAGCTTAGTATGAAGTTGATGTTGGAAGTTAGAAATAAAGCTCTAAATGCTTATAAAGAGCTCTCAAGAACTCAAATGTAATAAATTAGGATTTGGGATTTGGGGTTTAGGATGTAGAGCAAAATCCTAAACCCTTAAATAGCTTGTAATAATCTTTTAAGTATAATAGCTTCATGCAAAACAATCAACAAAAAAGTGCCAAGATTCCTTTTCTTTTTTTTATCCTATTGCTTGGATTTATCGTCTTTATTTCAGCCCTATTCTACTGGGCACAGATAGATAGGAGACTTCCAAAACTTTATAAAAAAGAGATGGATAGTGCTTTAAGAGGAAGCATTATATCAAAAGAGGGCTACTCTGTATCTAGCAGCAAAAAACTCTACAAAGCAGTAGTTGATACAAGAAATATAAATCCCAATAAAAAAGAGTTGTTTATAAAACTCTACTCATTATATAGTGGCGAGAGTGCAAAAAAGGTAAGAAAAAGTATCAATTCATATCATGGCACAGTCGTGCTATCATACAAGATAGATGCTATATCTGCTCAATATCTAAGAGAGTTATCAAAAAAATTGTATAGACTAGGCATATTTGTATCATATGAGGATAAAAAAAGGGGTATTACCTTTATCCATGGGTTGGATATCGTAGAAAGTGGCGAGTATAGGATCTATAACTATAAAGATATACTTACTCCAGTTGTTGGATATGTAAGAAAGTATGAAAAAAATAGAATTACAAAGATATATGGAGTAAAGGGTTTAGAAAAAAGATATAATGATGTATTAAATCCAGTACAAGATGGCACTATCAAAGGGAGTAAAGATGTTTTAGGCAACATTATACTAAATGGCTATAGCACTATAAATACTAGAATTGATGGTGCAAATCTTCATCTAAATATCTCTTTAAAATTTCAAAAAATAGTTGAAAATATGCTAGATAGTTTTAAAAAAGAGCTTAAAGCAAAAGAGATAATAGCTTGTGTTATGGAGAGTAAAAGCGGAAAGATTTTGATGTTAGCATCATCAAATAGATACAATCCCTCACACATAAAAAAGAGTGAATATAGAAATTTAAATGTTAATGCCATAGAGTTTTCATATGAGCCAGGTTCAGTAATAAAACCTATCATCTTTTCTCTTCTTTTAGAAAAAAATAGAGTAAATCCATATGATTTAGTGAGGATTTATGGGGGAAAGTTTAAAATAGGTAAAAAGGTCATCAAAGATTCTCACAAATTTGATTGGCTTAGTGCAGAAGATGTCATTGTACACTCTAGCAATGTAGGAATTGCCCAACTTGCACAAAAGCTAGATTATATAGATTATTATAATGGATTAAAAAAATTTGGTTTTTCAAAACCTAGTGGTATAGACCTACCTTATGAACATACAGGCATAATTCCAAGAATTTACAAATTAAAAAAGGAGATATACAAGGCTGTAACTGCTTATGGATATGGCATAAGGACAAATTTTATGCAACTTTTAAAAGCATACAATGTATTTAATAACAATGGAAGGTCGATAACTCCAAAGATTGCTGAGTACTATCAAGATGCCTATGCAGAGAAATATTATACTTTAGATAAGAGTTACAAACAGGTTATTCCTGTAGATATTGCAAAAAGGGTGCAAAAGATACTTATAAAAACTGTCATGAAAGGAACAGGAAGAAATGCTAGAGTACAAGGCATTACTATAGGGGGTAAAACAGGTACAGCTCATATCGCCCAAAATGGTAAATATAGTGATCTTTACAATAGCTCATTTTTTGGCTTTGCAAATGATAAAAATCACTCCTATACCATAGGTGTGCTTGTTAGAAGACCAACAAAAGAGCACTACTACTATGCCTCTTTAACAGCAGTTCCTATATTTAAAAAAGTAGTTGAGGAGATGATAGAGGAGGGTTATCTTAAACCCACCTCAAAGTAATTTATCTAAAGATATTCCCAAAACTTCTTAAAAAACCACCAAAGCCAAATCCGCTTTTGAAAAGTTTTTGAACATACTCATCATATGTAAGCTTTTTGCTTGATAGAAAATCATCCAAAACTTTTCTGGATGCTTTCATCCCTCCCTCTTTTTCAGCTTCTAAGAGTTTTGCATAAACTTTAGTGATCTCTTTTAAAGCATGTCGCGGTGCTCTAACTCTAAAAGAGTAGTACCCTATGACCTCCTTGTGTCTATAGGCTGGTTCTACCTCTGCAAGTACCCAATAAAACTTTCCATCTTTTCTTAGATTTTTTACAAAGGCAAAAACTTTCTCTCCCTTTTTTATCCGTTCCCACAAAATTTTAAAAACAATCCTTGGCATATCTGGATGTCTTATAATGTTGTGATTGGCACCTATGAGTTCATCTTTACTATATGCACATATTTCGACAAAATAGTCATTTGCATAAGTTATATAACCTTTTAGATCTGTTCTTGAAACGATATAATCCTTTTTATTGAGAACCACCTCTTCATCTAATGGTTGTAGATCTAAAGAAACCGGTCCCCTCTTTACTCCGGCATAATACTCCATAAATTTACCCTTTATGATATTTTTACAACATATTATACAATATTTAAAGGCTATTGTCAATGTAGCATTTATGTAAAAACTCTACAAATTCATCACTATCATTTAGACAACTACACACTTTATAGCTATCAAAGCCCAACTCTTTTGCTATCTTAGCATACTCTATATGGAGTTCTTGTAGGGTTTCAGAATTATCAAGCAAGAATGATATTGGGTATATTAGTACATTTTTATTGGATATTTTAGCCAATTTTTCCTCTAGTGATGGACCTATCCACTTTATTGGACCCAATTTTGACTGATATGCTAAATGAATTTTGTTAAAATGAATTTTCTCATCATTAAGCATTTTAGATAATATTTTAACATGCTCTTCTATCTCTTTTTGGTAACTATCTCCCCTGTCTATGATCTTTTGAGGAAGAGAATGGGCTGAAAAAATGAGATCTATTTTAGATGGATTACTGCTTTTTAACTCCTCTTTTATCTTAGATACAATCGCTTTGTTTAAATCCCTCTCTTTATAAAATCTCTTTATAAAAGTTGTCTTTATATCAAGTTTAGCTCTTTTTAACTCCTCTAAAAAATCCTCTATCGAGGATTTGGTAGTAGTAGTTGAGTATTGCGCATATAGGGGCAGTAAAAATATCTCTTTTGTGCCTATTTGTTTTAACTTATTTATAACATCTTTGGAAAATGGTGGAGTATATCTCATAGCAAATGTAACAAAAACAGAGTCATCTCTTTTTTGAAGTTTTTTGATGAGTTTTTTTGTATTATCTAAAAGGGGAGATTTATTACCAATTTGTTTATAGTTGTTTATTGCAGCTCTTTTTCTTGAAGTTACTATCATAAAAGCGATAAATTTTCTTAAAAGCTTACTCTTTACGGTGATAATATTTCTATCATTGAACATATTTTTTAAAAATAGCTCAACTTCACTTAAGCTACTTGGAGCTCCCATATTTAAAAGAACTATAGCCTTTGACATTATTGCTTTTGGTATGATGAAATTTCTAAAGTTATAATACTATCTTTAATAGTACTAAGTCCAGATCTATCACCACTTTTTAAGTATCTTACGAAAGCTTTTAACTCTCTTACCAAAGGCTCCTCTTTTTTTACAAAACAGTTTCTAATTACATAGGAGTTGTTTGTCTTGTATTCAGAATACTCTATCAAATCTTGCCCCATCAAATCAGCTTCAAAATATCCTTTTTTGGTGGCAACCTCTATCTTTCTCTTCCTAAAGGGTGTAAGCCAATTTGTTGTAATGGAGGCTACTATCTCATTTTCAAGCTGAAAGGACAATATAGCATTGTCTTCATGATGAGAGTTTATCTTTTGTGATTTGAAAATTGATTTTTTCACTATTTCACATCCAGTGATATATCTTATGAGGTCTATATCATGAACAGCTAAGTCTGTAAGTATCCCCACATCTGCTATCCTTGGAGGAAATGGACCTACTCTTGTGATACCTATGCTATATATCTCTCTATTTGATAGCTCATCTTTTAAAGCTTCTACCACAGGATTAAATCTCTCAATATATCCTACACAAACCTTTAGTCCCAATTCATTAGCTCTATTTTCTATGATAAGAGCATCTTTAACATTGGAGGCAACAGGCTTTTCTATGAAGATATCTAAACCTCTATCTAAACATTTTAAAGCTACCTCTTTGTGTAAAAAGGTGGGTACTACTATAAGTGCTGCATCAAGCTCTTCGCTTTCAAGCATCTTATCAACATCAGTATAAAAGGGCTCTTTGTAACCATCTTGCCAAATCACATCACAAAGTGCAGCTACTTTAACACCAGACAATCCCTTTAGAACTCTATAATGGTTTTTACCCATAGAGCCAAGCCCTATGAGAGCTACTTTTTTCATAATAGTGCCTTTACTATATCATCTTGAACCTCTTTGTTCAAAAATGCACTCATAGGCAAACTCAAGATCTCTTTGGAGATTTTTTCTGCCACCTCAAAATCGCCCTCTTTATATCCAAGATAGCCAAAACACTCCTGCAGATGAAGAGGCATAGGGTAGTGTATGGCAGTTGGAATACCCTGTTTGTTTAGGTGCTCAATAACTTTATCTCTATTTTTAACCCTTATAGAGTATTGGGCATATACTGAACTTCTATCATCTTCTATATAAGGGGTGATAATGTCGCTATCTTTTAACAAATTTGTATATCTTTTACCTATCTCTTCTCTTTGTTTTACCTCATTGCTAAAATATTTTAACTTTATCAAAAGCACCGCTGCTTGGATAGCATCAAGTCTGCCATTTATCCCTATATATTTATGTCTATATCTCATATTTTGTCCATGATTTAAAAGCATCTTTATCTTTAAAGCCAACTCTTCATCATTTGTAAAGATGGCTCCTCCATCCCCATAACACCCAAGTGGTTTTGAAGGGAAAAAGCTAGTACAGCCTATATCACTTAAGTTGCAAGATTTTTTACCTCTATAGGTAGCTCCAAAACTTTGACAGCCATCTTCAATGACTTTTAAATCATGCTTTTTTGCAATCTTGTTTATCTCCTTCATATCTGCTACTTGTCCATATAAAGAGACCGGAAGGATCGCTTTTGTATGTTTTGTAATCTTTTCTTCTATTTTATTTGGATCTATATTGTAAGTTTTTTCATCAATATCGACAAATACAGGGGTTGCCCCAATAAGTGAGATCACTTCTGCGGTTGCTATAAAGGTAAAAGGAGTAGTTATAACTTCATCACCTTTTTTTATACCCAAAGCCATCAAAGAGAGCAATAAAGCATCTGTCCCACTTGAGCATACTATAGCCCTTTTTGCCCCTGTAAACTTCGCCAACTTCTCTTCTAAGAGGGTAACTTTTTTGCCACCTATATAGATAGAACTCTCAAGTACTTCAGCAATTTGTTCATCTATCTCTTTTTTATACTCTTGATACTGTTTTTGTAGATCAATAAATGGGATCTTCATAGCTATCCTTTTTAGTGGTGCGCCCAAGAGGATTCGAACCTCTGACCTTTTGAACCGCAATCAAATGCTCTATCCAGCTGAGCTATGGGCGCATTAAGAGATGATTATAACTAAATAATATTTATAAATAGTTGATATAGCAACCATAAATAAGACTTTTTTTATTGATTTATTCAGAGATCAGTTTTAGAGTGCAAAAGATAGATTTACCCCTTTTTTATCTAAAATTTCTTATAATTATAGCATATAGTCATAGGGGGATATTTTGAGCGATATAAACTTTACCCATCTTCATCTTCATACTGAATATTCACTACTTGATGGTGCAAACAAGATAAAACTACTTGCTAAAAAGCTAAAAGAACAAGGGGTTAAAAGTATTGCTATAACTGATCATGGCAATATGTTTGGTGCTATTGACTTTTATAAGAGTATGAGTGCAGAGGGGATAAAGCCTATCATTGGTTTGGAGGCATATTTGCACAATCAAGATGATCTCTCAGACAAGACAACAAGACAGAGATTTCATATATGCCTATATGCAAAAAATATGATAGGATATAAAAATCTTATGTATCTTAGCTCCCAAAGTTATATAAATGGATTTTACTACTACCCAAGAATCAATAAAAAACTTTTAAAAGAGCATAGTGAGGGCATCATCTGCTCTTCAGCATGTTTGCAAGGTGAGGTAAATTGGCACCTTAATACCAACAATGAAAAAAATAGAAAATTTGGTGCAAAGGGGTATGAAAGAGCAAAAGAGATAGCCTTAGAGTATAAAGATATATTTGGGGATGATTTTTATCTTGAGATCATGAGACATGGTATAAATGATCAACTCTTTATAGATGAACAACTTATAAAACTCTCATTGGAAACAGGGATAAAGTTAGTAGCAACAAATGATACTCACTATCTTAAAAAAGAGGAGGCTGATGCTCATGAGGCATTTATGTGTATAGCCATGAACAAAGAGTTTGATGATCCAAAAAGGCTTAGACACTCTGTTCATGAATTTTACCTCAAATCTCCCCAAGAGATAGCAAAACTTTTTGAGGATATTCCTGAGGCTATATCAAATACTCAAGAGATAGTTGATAAATGTGATCTCAAGCTTGATCTTGGTCATCCTACACCTCCAAAGTTTAAATTTACCAAAGAGTATGCTAAAGCTGATGGAGTTGATTTTGAAAGTGATGATGAGTATTTTGCATATAAGTGTAAAGAGGGACTTAAAAAGAGGCTTAAAAATATACCCAAAGAGGAGCATCAAAAGTATATAGATAGACTTGAAAGAGAGATAGAGATCATCAATAAGATGAAATTTCCCGGGTATATGCTAATAGTATGGGACTTTACTAGAGAAGCTAAAAAAAGGGGTATCCCTGTAGGTCCTGGGCGAGGCTCTGCCGCAGGTAGTCTTGTGGCATACTCTTTGGAGATAACCGACATTGATCCTTTAAAATATGATCTTCTTTTTGAGAGATTTTTAAATCCTGAGAGGGTAAGTATGCCTGATATCGACATGGATTTTTGTCAAGCTAGAAGAGGAGAGATTATAAACTATGTGGTTGAAAAGTATGGTAGATATAATGTAGCACAAGTTATCACTTTTGGTAAACTTTTAGCTAAAGGAGTTATAAGAGATACAGCTAGAGTACTTGGTATGCCCTATAGTGAAGCTGATAGGATGGCAAAGCTTATACCTGATGAACTTGGTATCACTCTAAAAGAGGCTTACGAAAAAGAGCCTAAACTAAAAGAGCTTATAGAAAAAGATAGTGCAGCAGCTAGAGTTTGGAAATTTGCTCTATCATTAGAGGGGTTAAATAGAAATGCAGGGATGCATGCAGCGGGGGTTGTTTTAAGCAATGAAGAGCTTTGGCACAAAACTCCTCTTTATAAGCCTTCAGGTGAGGAGCATTTAGTAACTCAATACTCTTTAAAGTATCTTGAGGATGTTGATCTTATAAAGTTTGACTTTTTGGGTTTAAAGACTTTAACTGTCATAGATAATGCACTAAAACTGATCAAAAATAGATATAATAAAGAGATAGACTTTTCAACTATAGATGTAAATGATCCAAAAATTTATGAGCTTATTCAAAGTGGAAATACTTTAGGGCTATTTCAGATAGAATCAAGTGGAATGCAGCAACTAAATGAAAGATTAAAACCCACTACTTTTGAAGATATTATCGCAGTTTTAGCTCTTTATAGACCAGGTCCTATGGAGAGCGGTATGCTTGATGACTTTATAGAGAGAAAGCATGGACGAGCAGATATAACTTATATGTTTGATGAGCTTGAACCTATCTTAAAGCCTACTTACGGTGTTATAGTCTATCAAGAGCAAGTTATGCAGATAGTTCAAACCATAGGTGGTTTTACTTTGGGTGGAGCAGATGTAGTAAGACGAGCTATGGGTAAAAAGATAAAGTCTGAGATGGATAGACTAAAGGGTGAGTTTGCTAATGGAGCAGAGAAAAAGGGCTTTGATAGAAAAAAAGCTGAAGAGTTGTTTGATCTTATCGTAAAATTTGCAGGGTATGGTTTTAATAAATCTCACTCAGCAGCTTATGCTATGATAACATTTCAAACAAGCTACCTAAAAGCCTACTATCCTCAAGAGTTTATGGCAGCACTTTTAACAAGTGAACAGGACAATACCGATAAGATAGTAAAATATGTTGATGAGGTAAAAAGACTTGGTATCAAGCTTTTGCCCCCTGATATCAAAAGAAGTTATATAGAGTTCTCTGCCATTAAAGATGGTGATGATAGTGCTATACTTTTTGGACTTGGAGCCATCAAAGGTGTAGGAGCCAAGGCGATAGAGAGTATTATCGAGGCCAGAAATGAAAAGCAGTTTGAGAGTTTGAATGATTTTATATCGAGGATTGATACTCAAAAGGTAAACAAAAAGGTCCTTGAGGCACTTATTAAATCAGGCAGTCTTGATGGTTTTGGTTACTCAAGAAGAGCACTTTTAGATCATATAGAGCATATCGTAAATGCTGGTGCTGAGTGTGCAAGAGCAAAGAAAATGGCAGAAAATTCTCTCTTTGGAGATAGTGCTGAGATGGTAACAGCTAGAGTTGAGATAGCCCAAGTAGAAGAGTTTGGACTAAAAGATATATTGGATCTTGAAAAGGAGAGTATGGGTTTTTATATCTCAGGCCATCCTCTTGATAGCTATAGAGAGGAGATAGAGAAGATCCCACACACTCTATCAAGCGAAATAGACTCAATAGCTGATGGAAG
>JALVXV010000112.1 GCA_027038235.1 Campylobacterales bacterium
TGCTTTTGCCAATATCAATCCATCCAGACTGTGGCTTTCCAAAAAATCGCAACAAAAAAGCATCAACTTTTGAAACTTCAAATTTTCTACTCTCAAGATATGATATAATTTTGTTGATCGAACCAGAAGGAATATAGACTACTTTAGATGAACTAATCTCTTTAGCAAGATAGAAAGATAGGGATACAATAATGATAAAAATAGTGTCTAATACTATAGAGAAAATATCATACTTAGTTATTTTCATTATATCTCTTACCCTTTTGGTCTATTTTTTACTCTTAAATGGCATAAAGATAGACAATCTCATCTTGCCCTATGCTAATATCAAGAAATTATACATAAAATTAGATAAAAAACTTATTGTAAAAGCAGACTATTTAAAAATAAAGAAAAATTATAAAAAAAGTAACACAAAAAGTCAGCTACTCTCTATAAAAAACTATCTTAAATATTTTTATCACTTTTTTAAAGAGTTGGATATAAAAAAGATCAAATATAAAGACCAAATAGTAAGATTGAGATATATTTACAATAGATTTTTCCTTGATACCAATGAGCTATATTTTTTAGCATCTATCTCTTTATCAAATAAAGCAGATATAAAAATGGATATTAAAAATCTATATCTTAAAAGATTTTATACATATTTTAAAGGTGGATTAGATATAAATTTGAGAAAAAACCTCATAAATTTTGATGGCTCTTTTAGTATGCATGGTTTAAAGGGGTTTGCAAAACTCACACTTGATAAAGATATTTTATACTACTATATATACAATACTACTGCAAAAAGTATAGCTCCACTTATGAACTACTTAAAAACAGAGATAAAAATAGATAAAGAGATTTCAAATTGGATCTATAGATATATAATAGCAAGGCAGTATAGACTACACTATATGTATGGAAAGATAGATATAAAAACTAAAAACTTTTATCCAAAGCTTATAAAAGCTGAGGGTAGCATGAGTGATGTAGATATTAGATTTCATAAAAAGTTAAAAACTATTTATGCAAAAAAAGTACAAATAGCTCTAAAAAATGATACACTCTTTTTTAAACTACTAGAGCCAACATTTGAGGGTATTAAATTAAATGGCTCTAAAGTATCTATCACAAATCTCTTCAGCAAGAGCAGAGCTATCGATATTGTGCTAAAAACCCTGCATCCATTAGATAGTAATATTAAAAATATTCTTAAAACCTACAAACTCAACACTCCCCTTTATCAAAAAAACTCCAATACAGATAGTTTAGTGCAATTTCATATCTCACTTGTACCATATAGTTTACATATAAAGGGAAACTTTTATACTACCAATTCTGATATATACTTCAAAGATATTAAATTTCACACTAAAAAGGCTAAAATATCTCTTGATAATAATATTATTATAATTGATAATACAAATATCTCATATAAAAAACTTTTTGATATCAATACCTCAGGAATCTTTGATGTTAATAAGAGTATCTATAAAGGTAACTTGAATATCAATAGAGCTATTTTAAGATATAAAGATGAGCTAATTTTTGATGCTAATCAAACAAAAAGTTCTATTGTTATTGACTTTAAAGAAAATAGAATTGATCTGCATGATTTAGATGCTACACTTTTTTTTGGCAAAAGAGATAGATTTATCTTTAACTCTCTTAAAAAGATATACAACACTTCACCACTTTTAAAAAAATATGGTATAAAGGATAAAAAGGCTATCTTAACAACACAAGATTTTAAGAGCTATTTTATACAAGCAAATATTTTTTATGACAATAAAGTTCTTCTATATAACAATAAGCCACTTAAAAGATTTGATGCAAATATTACTATAGACTCAAATAGCACAAAGATAGAAGTAGATAGAGGTATTATTAGTGCAAATATATCAAATGATATAAAGATAGACACAAATGGCATCTCGTACGATCTTAGAAATAAACTTAACAACCAAAAGGCTAAAGATATACATCTTAAAAAACCCATTACTCTAAATGCAATTAATGCAACAATATATCTAACTAAAGAGTTGATAATTCCTACAGATAGATTTACACTATTTATAAATAATGATAAGAGAATATTTTCAAGTATTTATGGCAAAAATCATATATTTTACTCAAAAGATAAGAAGATAGTTGATATACATACAAATTATTTATCTGCTGATTATATCAATACCATTATCCATCATAAACTATTTAAAAAAGGAAAATTTCAACTATTTATAAAAGAGTCAAATGGTAGCTTTTGGGGAAATTGTAAAATATTAAACTCAGAAATTAAAAGTCCTAAAAAGGGTGGGGATAACTTCAAGATAGATACTGGGGAGTTTAACTTTAAACTAAAAGATGGAATGCTTGTAGTAAAAGATATTGTACTTAAAAATAGATTTTCTACTCTTAAAGGAAGCGGATATATAGATCTAAAAAATAAAAATATGCACTTAAGCTTCAAAGTAAATATTCTAAAAGATTTAGGAAAAACTATAAAAGCAATACCCCTTATAGGGTATATACTCTTAGGAAAAGATGGAAAGTTTAGCTCCAAAGTAACAATAAGTGGAGATATAAATGATCCTCAGATAGAGACTGACTTTTCAAAAGATGTGATAAAATCACCTCTAAATATCATCTTTAGAGTTATAAAGCTACCATTTAAACTTTTGCTACCTAAAAACTCCCTATAAACTCTCAACCGCTTTTAGTGCTATTTTAAATACCGCACCCTCTTTGCCATTATATACTGAAAGTTTACCACCACAGTGATCTTCGATAATAACTTTAGACATATATAGTCCTAAGCCTGTACCATCTTTTTGTGTCTTTGTGGAAAAGTATGGCTCAAATATTTTATCCATTATTTCATCTTTTATACCACCTGCATTATCAGCTACTTCAAGATATACATATCTATCATCATCGTAGGTTCTAATGTTGATAATTGGCTCTTTTATACCATTTTCCAATAGTATATCTTCAGCATTTTTAATAAGATTTAAAATGACCTGTTGCAACTCATTTGGATATGCATAAACCATCTTTTTAGTATTAAACTTGGTAGTTAGATTTATCTGTTTATTT
>JALVXV010000113.1 GCA_027038235.1 Campylobacterales bacterium
TTTTGGGTTCTATATAGCTATCTAGTTCATCAAGATCATACTTATCTTTAAGACCCTTTACTATTCTTCCCTCTCTCTCTCCTGTCTGGAAATATTTTTTTAAAGATGGATAGGGATTTCCTTTCTCCCCCCCAATATTTCTTCCAACTTTATGGTACAAATCATACAAAAATAGCCTTGCTGCTACAAATGTCCAATCTGGCTTATCAACATCTATCTTATCAACTGCAGTTTTTATAAGTGTTTGTTGTATCTCTTCAGTAGATATGCCATCTCTAAACTGTATCCTTGCATCAAGTTCAAGTTCACTTTGACTGACATTTTCAAGCCCCTCTACTGCACCCTTTGTATTTTTTTGTATCTTAGTAATATCTAATGGTTCAATTCTTCCATTTCTTTTTGTTACTGTTAGTACTCTATTTGGCATCTTTAAAAACCCTTGCAAAAATTTTATCTATATTTTTTGTATAGTATGAGTAGTCAAAACACTCTCTTATATCCTCTTCACTTAGTTTCTCTCTAAGTTCCTTATCATTTAAAAGATATTCTAAAAATAGACTCTCGCCCTTTTTGTTTAACGGTGGTTTGCCTTGCTGTATTTCATTCCAAACTTTCATAGCATTTCTTTGAACAATTTTATAAGCATCTTCTCTACTTACTCCTCTTTTTGGAAGTTCAAGCAGTACCCTTTGAGAAAACACAAGTCCACCTGTGAGGTTGAGATTTTTCATCATATTTTCAGGATACACTACAAGTTTTTCTATAATACCTTTTAACCTATTTAGCATAAAGTCTGTAGTTATAAAGCTATCAGGCAAAATAAATCTCTCTACTGAACTATGTGAAATATCTCTCTCATGCCATAAGGCTACATTTTCCATAGCTGGTATGGCACAACTTCTTATAACTCTACAAAGCCCTGTTACATTCTCGCTTAATACAGGATTTCTTTTGTGTGGCATAGCAGAGCTTCCCTTTTGACCTTCGCTAAAATACTCCTCTGCTTCATATACTTCTGTTCTTTGATAATGCCTTATAGCAACTGCTATCTTTTCACAAGATGAGGCTAAAAGTGCTAAAGCATTTATAAGATTTGCATATCTATCTCTTTGTATCACTTGATTGGAAACTGGTGCAGGTTTTAAACCTAGCTCTTTACAGACATACTCTTCAAGCTCCATTGGAGAGTGGGCTATATTCCCCATAGCACCACTTATTTGCCCCACACTTATAAACTCTAATGCTTGTTCAAGATTTTTAAGATTTCTTTTTATCTCATCATACCATATAGCAAGTACTAGACCAAAAGTAATAGGCTCTCCATGAATACCATGACTTCTACCTACCATTAGAGTCATCTTGTGTTCATAGGCTCTCTTTTTTATCACCTCCATCAACTCTTTGACATCCTCTATGATAAGCTTAAGCGAATCTCTCATCTGCAAAGCAACTGCTGTATCTATACAGTCGCTACTAGTCATGCCATAATGAACCCACCTACTCTCTTCTCCTAAGCTTTCAGCCACACTTGTTAAAAAGGCTATTACATCATGTTTGGTTCTCTCTTCGATTTCATCAATTCTTTTTATATCAAATTTTGCATTTTTTAGTATCTTTTCACAATCATCATCAGGCACAAGACCAAGCTTATTCCATCCTTTTACAACAGCCTTTTCTACTTTGAGCCAAGCATCATATTTTGCTTGCATACTCCACTTGTTTTTCATTATATCTCTTGCATATCTCTCTACCATTTGTGATTGTCCTTAATAAAAATAGGTATATATTTTACTGAAAATTTGCTTTTAGAGACATAAATTTGTTATATTATCAAAAGGATTTATGATTTAGATTTTACTAATCACTAATCACTAGTTACTAATCATGGAATTAAAATGGCATTTGAAAAAATTGATTTTTTTATAGATAAAGAGACAAAAGCTTTTAGAGTTGTTATGGACAAGTTAGTATGCTCCTTAAGAGAGGCACAAAGATATATAGACAAACAGAGGCTCTTTTGTGAGGATAAAGTTGTTAGTAAAAAATCAAAATATATAAAAGGTAAAATATCTCTTGTTATTTTCAAACCAAACACAAAAGGCTTGACTCCTATATTTCAAACAGATGATTTTGCTATCTTTGACAAACCTAGTGGTTTGTTAGTGCATCCTAAAAATAGAAATACTTCTTACTCACTAACAGATGAAGTTAAATATCTTTTTGGTGATAAAGCAAATATAGTTCACAGGATAGACAAGGAAACAAGTGGGTTAGTGTTAGCTGCAAAACATAGAGATGCAGAGATATTTTTCAAAAACTCTTTTCAAAAAAAGGAGATAAAAAAGGGATATTTAGCACTTGTAAAAGGAAAAGTTAAGAGTGAAATTTTCATAAATAAACCCATTAAGATCAATAGAGATTATTCAAAAATTAAGATAAAAGTTTTTATAGATAGTGAAGGCAAAGAGGCAAAAACCATTATAAAACCTATCAAATATTTTAAAGAAAATGATACAACTTTGGTAGAAGCTATTCCTCTAACTGGGCGACAGCATCAAATAAGAGTTCATTTGTTTCACATGAAACATCCAATCGTAGGTGATCCAATTTATGGGACAGACTACAAGAGTGCTTCAGACTATCTTGATGGAAAATTAAGCAAAAATGAAAGGATTAAATTTACAGGAGCCAATAGACTTATGCTTCATGCAAATTGGATAGAATTCTTTTATGACAAGATAAGATACAAGATATATTCAAAAGAGGATTTGGGATTTAGAGACTAGGAACTAGAAACCGGAGACCAAAATCTCTAAGCTTATTTCTATGATATTTATCTCAAGCAATTTACATGATAATTTCACACTAAATACAAAACTACAAATCCAGTTTTACATCAAATCCCAAATCCCAAATCCCAAACCCTACATCCCAAACCCTAATCTTCTTCCTCTTTCGTTATAACTTTGATAATCCCTCCTACTCCAATAACTACAACAATCCCTATCAATATAACCTCTGCCCAATCAACAACACTAAACCCACTCAAATCCACTCCTCTCTAATTAA
>JALVXV010000114.1 GCA_027038235.1 Campylobacterales bacterium
TCCCATCTATATATGCATCATGCCTTCTCTCTTTTAAATAAGCAATATACATATGCCTTTTAAATTTATAACCTCTTATCTTAGCACTATATAAAGTACCATTTTGAACCTCATCCTCTATAACAAATTTAGAAATAATAGATACAGTAGGCTTTTTGCCTTTTGGAGCTTTTAAGATAGACTGCTTAAGTGCAGTTGAGCTTGAAACAATACTTGTTACATTAAAAGTTTTACAATCAATATCCATCTCTTCAAATACACTTGAGACTAGCTGTCTAGTGTGTGAACTCTCCTCTCTACACACCCAGTCAAAATTGTGCAACTCCTCTTTTTTTACATATTTTGGAATAGGAGAATTGCTAAAAAGCACCAATTCATCCTCCATCCACTCACGATAAAGCATATCATCATCAAAATTTGGAGTCTCTATCATGGCAATATCAATTTTTTTATCCTTTAATTGCTCCAATATATTCTTGGAAATATCAATTTTGACTAAAATATCATTTTTTATCTTCTCTTTTATTCTATTTAGGTAGTTTGGCAATATATAGTTTCCTACTGTAAAAGATGCACCAATAATAAATGTAAGCTGTTTGTTTATAACTTTTAATATATCTTTTTCAGTATTAAATATACACCTTTCAAGCTTCAACATAATAGCATATATCTCTTCTCCCTCTTTTGTAAGTCTTATACCATTTTTCTTTCTATCAACTATCTTGGTCTCCACATAATCTTCAAAAAGCTTTATCTGTTGAGTAACTGCAGGTTGAGAAATACCTAACTTTTTTGAAGCTTTGGAAAAACTTTTCTCTCTAACAACTGTTAAAAAAGTCTGAATTTTTGAAAAATCTTTTAACACTATAACTTCCTTTTATAAATATTTAATCCTATTCTTATTATAACTTAATAAAAAAAAATTTTCAATAACAAAATAAGAAAAAATTATAACATTTCAAACAAAAGTGAAACAAAAGCAGTATATAAAAAAAAATTGGGTACAATTAAGGGTACCTCTAAAAATCTCATAAAGCTATCAGTGTATAGGGTTTTTAGAGATGCCCTTAAGATATTAACTATTTTTAATAAGAGTAAAATATGAATAATATACTAGATGGATTAAATGAAGAGCAAAAAAAAGCTGCTACAATAGTAGATGGTCCTATTTTGATATTGGCTGGGGCTGGTAGCGGAAAGACAAAAACCATCACTTCAAGACTTGCCTATCTTCTCTCTATTGGAATAGATCCAGCAAATACTCTAACTCTTACCTTTACAAACAAGGCTGCTAATGAGATGAGAGATAGGGCTTTAAGCTTATTGGAAAATAGACTATATCCACCTCTACTTTGCACTTTTCACAAATTTGGTTTACTATTTTTAAAATTTAATATTGATAAAATAGATAGAGATAATAATTTTGTTGTCATAGATAGTGATGATAAAAAGAGAATTATAAAAAGTCTAGGTTCAGAACTTCCAGTATCTTTGGTAGCAAATGAGATATCAAAATATAAAAATTCACTCATTTCGCCTCAAATAGCCATACAAAAGGCTGAACTTCCAAATTATAAAATCATTGCAAATCTCTACAAAGAGTATGAAGAGTACATAGTAAAGAACAATTTAGTTGACTTTGATGATTTGTTGGCACTCACCTATAAAATATTGGATGAAAATGAGGATATTTGCTTACAAACAAGTCAAAGATATAGATATATCATGATAGATGAGTATCAAGATACAAATGAACTCCAATATAAACTTTTAAAAAAATTATGCTCTACACATCAAAATCTCTGTGTGGTAGGTGATGATGATCAAAGTATATATGGTTGGAGGGGAGCAAATATAAAAAATATCCTCCAGTTTCCAGATGAGTTTAAAGATACAGTTGTAATAAAATTGGAAAAAAATTACCGCTCAACCAATCAAATACTAAAAATAGCAAACAACCTTATAGAGCATAATAGAGGAAGGTTGGGCAAAAAGCTAGAAAGTGTAAATGGCGATGGAAAGGATATAGCCTTTTTAAAATCAGACAATGAGACAACTGAGGCAAATATCATAGCAAATAGAGTAACAAAACTAATAAATAGTGGCATAAGTGCAAATAAGATAGCTATACTTTATAGGATTAATGCTCTTAGTCGCTCTATAGAGGAGGGGTTAAATAGAGCAGGAATTGCATACAAAATGGTAGGTGGCATAAAATTTTATGAAAGAGCAGAGATAAAAGATCTCATTAGCTACTTAAGAATTATCGCAAATCCCCATGATGACTTCTCATTTAAAAGAGTTATAAATAGACCAAAAAGGGGTATAGGCAAAATAACTATTGAGAAGATATCTAAAGCAGCTTATGAAAATAAAAGCTCTATTTTTCAATTTTTATCTAAAAACTTAACTGAGGCTGAAAAGCTATGTAGCAAAAAAAGCTTTGTAGAAATTAAAAAATTTATAAGAAGTTTGAAAAAACTCAAAAAAAGCTTAAATGACTCTATCTATGACTTTATAGATAATTTAGAGGAGACTTTTCACATAAAAGAGTATTATCAAAAACTTCCAGATTCAATAGAGAAGGTAGCCAATATAGATGAGTTTTATGGAATGTTTAGAGACTTCATAATAAGTAATCCTGATGCAAACATTGATGATTTTTTAAATGAGATAAGTCTTCAAAGCGACCAAGACCAAATAGACAATCAAAGCATATCAGTTATGAATATCCATGCAAGTAAAGGTTTGGAGTTTGATTATCTTTTTGTGATAGGTTTAGAGGAGGGATTTTTTCCAATAACTGGAGATGGAAGCGATATAGAGGAGGAGAGACGACTTGGCTATGTTGCTATCACTAGAGCAAAAAAGGAGTTAACTTTAAGCTGTGTTGGAAGTAGATTTTACAAAGGAAGAAGGGCACATTTAAATAAAAGTAGATTTTTAACTGAGTGTGGTATATGTAAAGGTAGCCTAACGATAGAAAAAACTGCCACTTTTAAAAAAGGAGATCTTGTAAAACATAAGATTTTTGGCATGGGAAGAG
>JALVXV010000115.1 GCA_027038235.1 Campylobacterales bacterium
TGTAGATATATTGCTAAGAGAGTATAGCTTAAAAAAGAAAAAAAGCTATACTCAACTCTCCTTATGTAACAAGATAGAGTCTGATGTTATATTGTGCGATAAAATGGGTGAACTTATCAATCTCTATGCTATATCAGATGTTGTACTACTTTGTGGCTCCTTTATAGATAATATAGGAGGACACAATCCATTAGAACCTGCTGCTTTTTCAAATGTTATCATAAGTGGTAAATATATATTTAATCAAGAAGCTCTTTTTAGGGATGTGGAAAATATATACAAATGTGATGTAAATGAAATAAATCAATTATTAAGCCAAGATTTAAAAAAAGCATATATAAAAAATAGAGTTGATTTGAACCCGATAATTAAAAGCTTAGAGCTTAGAGCTAAGAGCTAAGAGCTTTTTTATAGTTTGCTACAAAGTTGTAAACTTATCTTTTTGCTCTTGGCTCTTAGCTTTTTTCCGAAGGAAAAACATGTGGTATGAGATAAAAGATGATTGTGTTATCATAAATATAAAAGCTATACCAAACTCAAGCAAAAATATAATAGCTGAAGTTTTGGACAATCAGATAAAAGTAAAGATAAAAGCTCCAGCGGTAGAGGGTGCAGCAAATAAAGAGTTGGTTAAATTTTTCTCCAAAGAGTTTAAAGTCTCTAAAAGCGATATAGAGTTTATCGGTGGTATAACAAGCAAAAGAAAGAGGATAAAACTTCCTCTTAATGAAAAAGTAAGAGAACTTATAAAGATAAAGACTCTTTAGCCCAAATTTTGTAAAAAATATTAGAGAAACTATTAGATTTTTATGCTTCATTGCTTAATACTCCTTGGAATTTGTGATTATTTTACTTTTTGGTATAATTATGAAAAAATATAAAGGATAGAGCTTGGATAACAAAGAGTTAAAAGATGAGATATTGAGATTAAAAAAAGAGTTACCTGTTACTATCGTAGCACACTTTTATCAAAAGGATGAAGTTTTTGAGATGGCTGATTTTAGTGGCGATAGTTTGCAACTTGCTAAAATTGCTGCAAATGATTTAAACCCCTATCTTATTTTTTGCGGAGTTGCATTTATGGGGCAGAGTGTAAAGATACTTGCACCAAAAAAGAGAGTCTTTATGCCCAAAGCTGCATGTTGTGCTATGGCGAGGATGATTGATGTGGACTATTTTGATACAAATGTTGCTATCTTAGAGAGCGAGGGTATCACAAAGGATGATTTTATACCAATTACCTATATCAACTCAAGTGCAGAGGTAAAGGCTAGGGTTGGAGAGCTTGGAGGATATGTATGTACTAGTTCAAATGCAAAAAAAATTATCTCTAAAGCTTTAAAAGAGGGGAAAAAGATACTTTTTGTACCAGATAGATGTTTAGGAGCTAATGTAGCTAGAGACATGGGGTTGAGTTCAGCTGTAATTGGTGAAGATAAGGATTTAAAAGATGCAGATATACTTTGTTACAATGGATTTTGCTCTGTTCATCAACTCTTTAGTGTAGAAGATGTAGAGTTTTATAGAGAAAAGTTTCCTGGTATTCTTATCGCTACCCATCCTGAGTGCAAACCAGAAGTTTGTGCTATATCTGACTTTGTAGGTTCTACTTCACAACTTATTAAATATATAAAAGGGTTACCAAAAGAGCAAAAAGTAGCTGTTGGTACAGAGTTCAATATGGTAAATAGATTAAGAGAGAAAAATACCTACATACTATCTTCAACAAAGCCGGAGTGTCCTACCATGAATGAAACAACTTTGCAAGATTTATATGATACACTTAACTCCATCAAAAATAGAGAGTTTAAAAATGAGATAGAGGTAGATAAAGATGTAATAAAGTGGGCAAAGATTGCACTTGATAGAATGATGGAGATAAGCTAGTGGTAAGAAATTTTGTAAAAAAGGCATTGCAAGAGGATGTAGGCAGAGGCGATCTTTTTAGACTTGTTAGCAAAAGCAGGAGAGTTCAAGCTAAAATAATTTCTAAGGATGAGGGGATTTTAGCCGGAGTTGATTATGTAAAGGCACTTTGTAAAATTGAAAAGATAAGATATGAATTTTTAAAAAAGGATGGCGATAGTATAAAAAAGGGTGATAAGATAGTTATACTTGAGGGCAAATCAAATAAGATACTTATGTGTGAAAGGACTATACTAGATCTTTTACAACATGCTAGTGGTATTGCTACAAATGTAAATAGCTATAAGCAGGAGCTAAAAGGTGCAAAAGTAAAACTATTAGATACTAGAAAGACAAGACCACATTTGAGAATTTTTGAAAAATATGCAGTTAGATGTGGTGGCGGTAGCAACCATAGAATGGGTCTTGATGATTGTTTGATGCTTAAAGATACACATCTTAAAACTATTGATGATCTTAAAGCTTTTATAGATAATGCTAGATATAAACTTCCCTATACTACCAAGATAGAGGTAGAGTGTGAAAGCATTGAAGATGCAAAATATGCTATGGAGTGTGGAAGTGATATGATAATGTGTGACAATATGGATATAGACAATATAAAAGAGGTAGTTATCTTTAGAGATAAAAACTATCCACATATACTTATAGAAGCAAGTGGAAATATTACAAAAGAAAATATCTTAAAGTATGCAAATACAGGAGTTGATGCTATAAGTAGCGGAAGTCTTATACATCAAGCAACATGGCTTGATTTTTCCATGAAACTCTTATAATGGGAGAGCTAAAACTTGGCTGAAAATGAGGAAAAAACTGAAGAGCCCACCTCCAAAAAGATAGAAGATGCTAGAAAAGAGGGCAATGTTCCAAAGAGTCAAGATATTAGTGGCTTTATAACCCTTTTTGTAGCAGTTATTGCACTTTTGGTATTGACAAAATTTATCGCTTTTCATATAGAGAGTCTATATAGATATTACATGGTATCTATCGGAGAGGAGCTAACAAAAAGTAGTATATTATCTATGGCTATCATCACAGTCAAAGAGTTGCTTTTAGCCATACTTCCTATAGCTCTTTTGGTTGCAATTACAGGAATTTTAGGCAATGTTATACAAT